>JBAQXA010000097.1:0-10143 GCA_049299195.1 Nocardioides sp. | reverse complement strand
CCCCGAGGTGGAGGAACTGACCTCCACGGCCCAGTTGGCCGCCCGGATCCGCACCCTCGTCGACGTCGGGGGCCAGGCCTTGGTGCTGCACGAGGAGGCCGAGCGGGGCCTCGCCCACTGTGTGGCCGCCGCCCCCCGCGAGGTGCTGCTGATCGTCGGCCCGGAGGGCGGCGTGAGCCCCGAGGAGATCGAGCGTCTGGTGGCTGCCGGAGCCCAGCCCGTTCGGCTGGGCGCAGAAGTGTTGCGTACGTCGACCGCGGGGGCCGCCGCCGTCGCCGCGATCTTGTCGCACACCCCCCGCTGGGACCCCGAGCGCGGTTGACCGCGACCGGCCCGCGGGCTGGAGGGTTGACCTACACTGCACAAGTGCCCGAAAGCTCCCCGCCGGACTGTCTGTTCTGCCGCATCGTGGCCGGCGACATCCCGGCCGATGAGGTGGTGCGGACCGAGTCCGTTGTCGGCTTCCGCGACATTTCGCCGCAAGCGCCGACCCACGTGCTGTTCGTGCCGCGCGCGCACTCGCCCCACGCCGCTGCCTTGGCCCAAGACGACCCAGCCACGATGAGTGAACTCGTCCGGGTTGCGACCGACTTCGCGGCTCAGGAGGGGCTGGCCAACGGATACCGGCTGGTCTTCAATACCGGTGCGGACGCGGGGCAGACCGTCTTCCATGTCCATCTGCACCTCCTCGGGGGCCGCTCCCTGACGTGGCCGCCCGGATGAGCCGCCCCTCGATGCGGCGCAGTTTCCGCCGGTTGGGCAGCGCCGTCACGGGCCTGGTGCTCGCGACCACGTTGGCTGCCTGCGGGAGCAGCCACGACGGGCACGCCGACCATGCCGGCGGCCAACACGACTCAGCCGGAGCCGACGGTGTGGTCGACGACCACTCCGCCGACTACGCCAAGCCCGTTGCCGAGAAGCAACTCCGTCCCGGCGAGCGGCGGCTCACCCTGGCCATGGAGGAGCCCTACACCCCCAAGGCTCCGACTGGGGTCGGCACCGACGACTACCGCTGCTTCCTCCTCGATCCTGAGCTCACCGACGACGTCTTCCTCACCGGCACCCACGTCCTCCCGGGCAACCCGCAGGTGGTCCATCACGTCATCTTGTTCCGCGTCCCACCCGACAAGGTGGCGACCGCCGAGACGGTGGATTCCTTGGAGAGCGGCCCAGGCTGGACCTGCTTCGGCGACACCCGGCTCGGCGAGGGACCTCAACTCGACGATGCTCCGTGGATCGGCGCCTGGGCGCCCGGCAGCGAGGAGTCGGTACAGCGCAAGGGCTACGGCGTACGCCTGGAGGCCGGGTCGCGCGTCGTGATGCAGGTGCACTACAACCTGCTCGAGGGTGCCGAGCCCGACGTGTCGGCCGCCTCGCTGCGGGTCACCGATGTCGGTGGCGCGATCAAGCCCATCCGCACCATGTTGATGCCCGCACCTGTTGAGCTGCCCTGTCGGCCGGGTCATCGAGACAGCCCCCTGTGTGACCGCGCCGCGGCCGTCGAAGACGTCAAGGCCCGCTTCGGCGTCGGGCCGGGTTCGACCAACGATCTGCTCTATCTGCTCTGCGGCGGCAGTGCGAAGCCCCGGCAGACCACGAGTTGCGTCCGCACCATCGGACACCCCACCAAACTCTTGGCGGTGGCCGGCCACATGCACCTGCTCGGCACCTCGATCAAGGTCGAGGTCAATCCCGGCACCCCGCGCGCTCGCACCGTGCTCGACATCCCGATCTGGGACTTCGACAACCAAGGCGCCCAACAGATCAAACCGGTCGTCCTGCAGCCCTTCGACACCGTAAAGGTGACCTGCACGCACTCCCAGGAACTCCGCGACCGGCTGCCTGCCTTTGCCGGCCAACCCGACCGCTACGTTGTCTGGGGCGAGGGCACCACCGACGAGATGTGCCTGGCGATCCTGCAGACGACCGCGGCGTGAGCCGCGAAACCGACACGCGTCGGCAGCCCGGCACTCGATAGACTGCCCGCCTCATGAGTGAACACTCCGCACCACCGGTCAGTGCAGCCGCCCCGTCTCTGGATGCCCCGTCTGTGGATGCCCCGTCTGTGGATGCCCCCTCTCTTGGTGCGTCTTCGCTGGGTGCGCCGGTCACTCGGCATACCGTGGTCGTCCCGGCGAGCGTCAACATGGTCAGCCTGTTGGGCGCCGGTGATGAGCACCTCGGTCTGATCGAGGATGCACTTGAGGCCGAGGTCCATGTGCGCGGCAACCGGATCACGCTCAAAGGCCCGCCTCATGAAGTGGCACTGGGCGAGCGGTTGATCGACGAGTTGATCGTCCTCATCCGCACCGGCCAGCCGATGGCCGGCGAAACCGTCGAGCGGGTGATCGGCATGTTGCGCACGGAGACTCAGGAGCGCCCGGCCGAGGTGCTCTCCCTCAACATCTTGTCCAACCGCGGCCGCACGATCCGACCCAAGACGCTCAACCAGAAGCGCTACGTCGATGCCATCGACAAGCACACCATCACCTTTGGCATCGGCCCGGCCGGCACCGGCAAGACCTATCTGGCGATGGCCAAGGCCGTGCAGGCGCTGCAGGCCAAGCAGGTCAACCGGCTGATCCTCACCCGTCCGGCCGTCGAAGCGGGGGAGCGGCTGGGCTTCCTGCCGGGGACGCTGAGCGAGAAGATCGACCCCTACCTCCGCCCGCTGTACGACGCGTTGCACGACATGCTCGACCCCGAACTCGTGCCCAAACTGCTGGCGGCCGGAACCATCGAAGTGGCCCCGCTGGCCTACATGCGCGGCCGCACCCTCAACGACTCCTTCATCATCCTCGACGAGGCGCAGAACACCTCGCCGGAGCAGATGAAGATGTTCCTCACCCGCCTCGGCTTCGGCTCCAAGATCGTGGTCACCGGCGACGTCACCCAGGTCGACCTGCCGAGCGGCATGCGCTCGGGGTTGCGGGTGGTGGAGGAGATCCTCGATGGCGTCGAAGACCTCTCCTTCAATCGACTGACCAGCCATGACGTGGTGCGGCATCGGCTCGTCGGCAAGATCGTGGCGGCCTACGACTACTTCGATGCTCAGCAGGAGGCTCGCCGGGAGGCCCAGCGGGAGGCGTCGCCGGAGGGCTCGCGCCACTCCGAGCGGGGGCAGCGCCGGTGAGCATCGAAATCCTCGACGAGTCCGGCACCGGCCTCGACGTCGCCCACTTCGCCGCGCTGTCGCGCTTCGCGCTCGACCGGCTCCGCGTGCACCCGCAGGCCGAGCTGTGCATCAAGGCCGTCGATGAGGCCACGATCACCGAGCTCAACGAGAAGTGGATGGAGAAGGACGGCCCGACCGACGTGTTGGCCTTCCCGATGGATGAGTTGCGCCCCGGCCAGCTTGAGGGAGACCCCGAGGAGGGCGTGCTTGGCGACCTGGTGATCTGCCCCGTCGTCGCCGAGCGGCAGGGCGCGGAGGCGGGCCACGGCACCCTTGCCGAGCTCGAGCTCTTGACGGTCCACGGCATCTTGCACCTGCTCGGCTACGACCATGCCGAGCCGGAGGAGCATCGGGAGATGTTCGGGCTTCAGGCCGACCTGTTGGCTCAGTGGCGCGACTCGGCGCCCGCCGCACCATGAGCGGTTCGCGATGAGAGGCGCCGGCCTCTACGCGCTGGCCGCGCTCCTCGTCGTACTCGCCGGGGTGTTCTCCGCGGCCGATGCCGCCATTGCACCCTTCTCCAAGGCCCGCGCGGAGGAGTTGGTCGCCGAAGGGCGGACCGGCTCACGCAAACTCCGCCATCTCGTGCTCGACACCCACCGCTATGTCAACACGATGCTGCTGTTGCGGGCGCTGTGCGAGATCGCCGCTGTCGTGATCGTCACGGTCGCGATCGATCGCGCCTATGACGGGCGCTGGTGGCCGACGGTCGGCACCGCGGTCGGCGTGATGCTGGTCGTTTCCTACGTCGTGGTTGGGGTGGCGCCGCGCACGCTCGGCAAGCTCCACAACGAGTCCATCGCGTTGGCGCTCGCGCCGGTGATGGTGTTGTTGACGACGGTGCTCGGCCCGATCCCGCGGCTGCTCATCGGCGTCGGCAACCTGATCACCCCGGGACGCGGCATCGCCGGCGGCCCGTTTTCTACCGAAACCGAACTTCGCGAACTCGTCGATCTGGCGCACTCCACCTCCGTCATCGAGGAGGGCGAGCGCCGGATGATCCACTCGGTCTTCGACCTGTCGGAGACCGTGGCGCGGGAGGTGATGGTGCCGCGCAACGACGTGGTCTACATCGAGCGCAACAAGAACCTGCGCCAGACCATGTCGCTGTTTTTGCGCAGCGGCTTCAGCCGGCTGCCCGTCATCGAGGAGAACCTCGACGAGGTGGTCGGCTTTGCCTACCTCAAAGACGTGGCCCGCCGCGACTTCGAGGACCCCGAGATCGAGACGACGCTACGGATCGAGACGGTGATGCGCCCGGCGTACTTCGTCCCCGAGTCCAAGCCGGTCGACGACCTGCTCGGCGAGATGCAGGCCCGCCGTCAGCACGTCGCGGTGGTCGTGGACGAATATGGCGGCACCGCCGGGCTGATCACGATCGAAGACATCTTGGAGGAGATCGTCGGCGAGATCACCGACGAATACGACGCCTCCGAAGAGGAGGCCGAGCGGCTCGCCGATGGCGCTGTGCGGGTGCCCTCACGCTTCCCGATCGGCGACTTGGACGAGTGGGTCGGCGTGACCATCGAAGACGACGACGTCGACAGTGTTGGTGGCTTGGTGACCAAGCTGCTCGGCAAGGTGCCGATCCCCGGCGCCTCGGTTGAGACCCACGGCCTGCGCTTCACCGCCGAGCAGCCCACCGGCCGCCGCAATCGCATCGGCAGCGTGGTGATCCGACCGCTCCCGCCCTCGGCAGACGAGGACGCCGACGCACCGACTGTGAATGGATGACCGCCATGGATAACCCGCTCTCCGCCGAAGACAACAAGCTGGTCGTGCTCGCCCGCGCCACCCGCGCCCGGGTCGGCGCCGCCGAGGGTGCCGCGGTGCGCGACCTCGATGGGCGGACCTATGCGGCGGCCACTGTCGATCTGCCGTCCCTCCAACTCAGCGCGATGCAGGTCTGCGTCGCGATGGCCTTCGCGTCCGGAGCACAAGGCCTTGAAGCGGCCGTGGTCCTAGGGTCGGCGAGTGCGCCAACTGCGTCCGATCTGGCGGTGCTGGGCGACTTCGGCGGCGCCGGCTGCGTGCTCCATCTGACCGATCCCGCCGGCACCGTGGTCACCTCGACCAGTTGGTAGGCGATAGGTGCGCTGACGTCCTAACCTAAGCATCCGCATAGGTCATGCACGGATCCGGTCCGGTGGCGCCAAGCGGCCTTTGTGCTACAGTGCAATGAATACTTGGCGCAGGGGGTATGCTGGTGGCGATAAACAATCGTACTCACGCTCCGGCCTTGCCATTCCCTTCGGTGGCGCTTCGTGGCTCAGTATTAGTTGTGGCGCCTCCAATCATCGCCGCGCATAGAACCCTGTCCCTGTCGCTGTGCCTGCTCGTAAAGGACACCTCGCGTCACGGATCGCGGCCCAGAGCTGCATATGGCCCAGTTACTTGAAAGGGATCGACGTCTTTGATGTCTCACATTCCTATTCTAGGCGCGCAGCGAGTCTGGCCCTTGATGCGTTGACCTTCTCGGTCTCGGGTTCGCGGGTAGCGTTGTTGGGTCCTAATGGGGCAGGGAAGTCTACCTTCGTTGCATGTCTCGTTGGGCTAATCAATCCAACAGTTGGGCGCATCGAAGTGACTTCGCGGCAGGGCCTGAGGAAACCGATTGAGGATTTGAGTCACTCTAGTCGTGTGGGCTATCTTCCTCAACTATTTGATGCATACCCTCGGTATACCTGCGCCGAGTTCCTGTACTACGTTTCTTGGCTGAAGAACATCCCGCCGCGCGATATTCCCCGTCAAGTGATGCATACGTTGAGACTCACAAATCTGGAGGCATACGAGCGTCGGCGTGTCGGCCAACTTTCTGGTGGTGAGCGGCGACGATTGGGCATCGCACAATCCGTTTTGGGAGAACCGGAGCTGTTGGTGCTTGACGAGCCGACGGCGGGCCTAGATCCGCAGCAACGCAGCCAAGTTCTCGACTCCTTGCACCGGCAAGCGGGTGGACTGATGATCTTTGCAACTCACCTTCCCCAGGATGTTGCTCAGTTGGCTGACGCAGTAGTTGTCATAGGCGCTGGACAAGCCCTTTTTGCCGGAACCCCCTCCGAACTCGCAGGCGGTGGGCCACCCACGGTTGAGTCCATCGAGGCCGGATACCTGCGACTCGTCTCGGGTATCGAGAGGTGAGCGGGGCGACTTGGCGCAGATCGCGTGTGGCGCAGTCTGCGACGATCCTTGGGCTCGAGGCGACGCGCGGACGGATGCTCCCCATGGGCGTGGGAATCCTTATCGTCGCTGCGCTATTGGCGACCACAGTCGACTCTGGTGACTTCCTCCCTGGATTTGCTGACCCACTCAACTATGGACTCTCAGCGTCGATGTTTATCTGCACAATTGTCGCGGGTGTTTCCGCGGTGGTCACTCGGGAGGTGAGTGCTGGAAGACCAGTACCTCAGCTTGCGATGGCGGCTTCGATGTGGGGTCACGTGCGCGTGCTCGTCGCGCGAATCGCCGCGGTAGCCGTGTGGGGATTGATTGGGCAGATCATAATCACTGTCACGGTCCTCGCTGTGAGCAATCTGGCTGGCGCTAGGACCGTCAAGATGGCTGCTTTACCGTTACTGTCAATTGGGTGTATCATCGGGTCGGCAGTTATTGGTGCTTGCGCCGCACTCCTATGGGATTCGTTGCTAGTTGCGCCGATAGTGATGGGAACATTTTTCTCCATTGCCGTGACGCTTCCTCGTTCCAACTGGGTGCGCTACTCCCCTTTTCAACCTGGACTCAGGTATCAGGTCTATCTTGAGCCAAGCCTTACCTGGACGGTCTGCATCCTTGGGGAGGTAGCTGCTGTGGCAGCGGTCCTCGTTGGCGTTTCGATGGGGTTGCGCCGCATCGTGCTGGTAGCGGCACCGTTCCTTGCGGCCTTCGTCGCCCTTGCCTCTCACGTTTCTGGTCCAGTTGCCGTGCGTTCAGGGGGTGAGGGCTTATGTGCGACCAAGGGCGAGGTGGAATTATGTGTTTGGCCCGAAGACCGAGCCCAACTCGCTAGGGTTCTGCCCGCTCTGAGTTCCGTACACGACGTGGCCGCAGCCTACTGGCGGCCTACCCGGGCATACCATGAACCTGGGGTGCTCAGTCAGCGCGGCTCAGTTGAGCTGCGGCTCACGGGCTCAGATGAACCATTTGATGTTGGCTCGGCGATCGTGGCGGTGGTTCCGGCGTCGTGCAGTCCCGAGACAGAGGCATCCCGAGTCGAGCTCATTCAATTTCTTGCCGAACTAATGGTGCCTGGCCTGGCGCCCCCGGACTCCATGGCCGCTCGGATGGCCTCTCAGGGCCAGCGTCAGCAGTCTGGGTGGGTCCGCACGCGGATAGGTCTGCTGGGTGGCTGCCAGTGATCGAAAGGCACCGTCCTGCTCTGAGACTGCTTAGTGCGCTGGTTCGAGGGTGGCACATTCCTGCTGCCAGTGCGGGGCTGTTAGTCCTGATCGTTGTGAGCGCAGTGTTGCCTGATTCGATCTTTGTGCCTTCGATGGCGGGCCCGGGTGTGCTGCCGACCCGGGTCTTGCTGGGCTGGGGGATTGCGGCGCTGGCAATTTCCGTGGCGGACGAGCCGTGCTGGTCGCTAGCCGCCGCCTTGGGTGCGCGCGCCCGCCGGGGCAACGTGACCAGGGTTTCCTTCGTGGCAGGAGCGGGTCTAGTTTCGATCGGTGCTGTAGCGGGGCCGGCGTGGGTCGGAGTCATGGTGTCGACGGCGGCTTTCCTCGGCATCGGGCTTGTTTCTGCCGCGATACTTGGAGTACGCATCTCGTGGTTTCCGGGGACGGCGCACCTGATCGTGTTTCTCGGGTCCGGAGGTCAGGCGTTCGGCGGCGCGAAGCCGTGGTTCTGGTTCGCATTCTCCGGCACCGAGAGCGTCAATGCTGTGATCTCGACCATCCTTTGCATCGTCGGGATTCTGACTTGGTCACGCTCGGCGACCTGGCATCGACAGGTGCGCCTGACGACCCCAAGCTCGTGAAGGCCACACGGGTGAGCAGTTTCCGGCATGTGCGAGCCACGCGGACCAGAGAGTCCCGCACACCGGCTATGCGCTGCGTCACGACTTCTTACCCGCTGCGGCTAGCGTGGGGGAGTGACTACCCGGGCCCGCCACTTCGAGGCGACCGTCGTCGGGCGGGAGGCGTTGTCACCCCACCTGGTGCGACTGACGCTTGCCGGTCCCGCGTTGGCGGCCGGCTTTGCTTCGAGCGGCATCCCGGATGAATGGGTTGGGCTGGTGGTGCCGGGCCAGTTCCAGAGCCGCTATTACACGGTGCGGCGTTTCGCGGGCGGGGAATTGACCCTCGACGTGGTCCTGCATGACGTCGGCCTCGTCACCGAGTGGGCCTCCCGCGACTGCACCGGGGAGACGGTGCAGATCAGTGAGCCGCGCGGGTCCTTCGCCCCACCGGCCGACGCCGAGTGGGTCTACCTCGTCGGCGACCTGACCGGCCTGCCCGCGATGGCTCGGATCGCGGAGGAGTGGGGGCCGGCCCACCCCGGCATACGCCTGCAATTCTGGGCCGAGTCCGCCGATGACCTGCCGCACTACCTGCCCGAGTCGGATGCCGTCACGTGGTCGACGCCGCCCGCCGAAGCCGCCAGTGGCCTCGCGGGGCTCGTGGAGTCGCTGACCTGGCCGCCGGGGCGCGGCTACTTCTGGATGGCGGGGGAGTCGGCGCAGATGCGCGCCATCCGCCGCCACCTGATGAGCGCCCAACCGGGCCTCGCCCACGACGTGATGGGGTATTGGCGAGCGGTCCTCCGGCGACAGCCGCGAGCGGTCGATCCGGCACCCATCTGGCGCGCCGGCAAGGCCGCCGGGCGCACCGACCAACAGATTTGGGCTGCGTATGACGCGGCTCGCGACCAGGCCGAACGGCCAGAAGGGTAGATCGGTGAGCAACCCATCGGAATCGTTCGTGAGCGGCTTTGCCTGCTTCGTGGGCCGACCCAACGCCGGCAAGTCGACCTTGACCAACGCGCTGGTCGGCCAGAAGGTCGCGATCACGAGTTCGCGGCCACAGACCACACGCACCGTCGTCCGCGGCATCGTGCATCGGCCCCACGGCCAGCTGATCCTCGTCGACACCCCCGGCCTGCATCGCCCGCGCACCCTCCTCGGGCAGCGGCTCAACGACCTCGTGCGCACGACGTGGGGTGAGGTCGACGTGGTCGCCATCTGCTTCCCGGCCGACGAAAAGATCGGACCGGGCGACCGCTTCATCGTCACCGAGTTGGCCAAGGTGCGGCAGTCGGTGAAGTTCGCGATCGCCACCAAGACCGACCTCGTGACGCCCGAGCGGCTCGCGCAACATCTGCTCGACATCGCGGAGTTGGAGCGAGAGACCGGCACCCGCTTCGCCGAGATCGTGCCGGTGTCGGCCGTCTCCGGCGACCAGGTCGGGCTCCTTGAGGAGCTGCTGCTCAAGCAACTGCCGCCGGGGCCGCCGCTCTATCCCGACGGCGAGTTGAGCGACACCCCTGAGGAGACGCTCGTCGCCGAGCTGATCCGCGAAGCGGCGCTCGAAGGCGTGCGCGACGAGTTGCCGCACTCGATCGCGGTGCTCGTAGAGGAGATGGGCATGCGCCCCAAGCGACCGAAGGACAAGCCGCTTCTCGACATCTTGGCCTATCTCTATGTCGAGCGCTCCTCGCAAAAGGGCATCATCATCGGCCATCGCGGGGCCCGGTTGCGTGAGATCGGCACCGCGGCGAGGCAGCAGATCGAGGCGATCATGGGCACCCCGGTCTATCTCGATCTGCAGGTCAAGATCGCCAAGGACTGGCAGCGCGATCCCAAGCAGCTGCGCAAGCTCGGCTTCGAAGTGCGCTGATCTCGGTCAGGAGCCGTCCGCCGGCGCCCAGCACACCCCGTAGGTCCTGCCCCCGCTCCACTGCTCGGGGGTGGGCCACTCATAGCCCCAGCGGAAGTCGAGCGCGTCCAGGGCACTCGCCCGGGCCACCTC
>JBAQXA010000096.1:0-3428 GCA_049299195.1 Nocardioides sp. | reverse complement strand
GGACGCCGTCGTCATCGGCGACGGCGGCGACTTCGTCTCCTTCGCCGGCAAGTTCGTCGAACCCAAACGACCCGGAGGCTGGCTCGACCCCGGGCCCTACGGCTGCTTGGGCGCCGGCCTCGGCGCCGCCATCGCGGCCCGTCTGGCCCGCCCTGACGCCCAAGTCGTGCTGCTCCTCGGCGACGGAGCCGCCGGGTTCTCCCTCATGGACGTCGACACGCTGGTGCGGCACAACCTGCCGGTCGTCATGATCGTGGGCAACAACTCGGCCTGGGGCCTCGAGAAGGGTCCCATGCACATGCTCTACGGCTACGACGTCGCCGCCGACCTCGCGCCGAACACGTCCTACGACGGTGTGGTCCGGGCCCTTGGTGGAGCCGGCGAGACGGTCAGTGACCCGCGCCAGATCGGGCCGGCGATCGACCGGGCCTTCGCGTCCGGGGTCCCCTACCTGGTCAATGTGCTGACCGACGTCAACGCGGCCTACCCCCGCGCGACCTACGGCGTCTGAGCCGATGGAGATCCGCCGCGCGCGCCCCGAAGAGTGGGGCGCCATCGGGGAGCTGACGGTGGCTGCCTATCTCGTCGATGGCCATCTCAGCCTCACCGACAGCTACCTCCCCGTGCTGCGCGACGCCGCGGCACGGGCCACCGAGGCCGACCTGTGGGTCGCTGTGGCGGAAGGCGCCGTGGTGGGCACGGTGACTTACTGCCCTCCAGGCTCGCCCTTCCGCGAGCTCGGCGGTGACGATGACGGAGAGTTCCGCACGCTGGCCGTCAGCCCGCAGGCGCGGGGGCTGGGCGCAGGGACCGCGTTGGTGCGCCACTGCCTGGCGCTCGCGCGGGCCGCGGGACACAGCCAGGTGGTGATCAGCACGCTGCCGCGCATGACCGCAGCCCACCGGATCTATCGGTCGCTCGGCTTTAGCCGGGACGAGTCGCGGGACTGGACCCCCAAGCCCGACACCATGTTGTGGGCTTTTCGCCGCCCGCTCGGTGGTGCCGACCTGGCGTGGGAAGACATTTTCACCGTCGGTATGCCGCACACGGCGCTGGCCGTGGGATCGGGCTCCTTGCCGGTGCTGGGCACTCCCACGGTGCTTGCATGGAGCGAAGCCGTCACGTGCGCTGCCCTAGAACCGTTGCTGCAACCGGGAGAGACGAGCGTGGGCGTCGAGGTCGCCCTCGAACACCTCGCGGCGAGCGCGGTGGGGGCAAGGATCCGCGTGCGAGCCGAATCCACAGACGTGGCCGGTCGGCGGCATACGTTTGCCGTCACTGCCGTCGAGGAGGCGCACCCGGAGCGAGTCTTAGCCCGCGCGCAGATCACTCGTCAGGTCGTGAACGCGGAGAAATTTTTGGCCCGGCTCCCCTAAACGAGCAGGGTGGCCGGGCCGGTGCACCCCCCGGCAGTTGCCGAGTGGGGTGCGAGAGGTCAGACGAATCAGGCGTTGGGGCGCTTGCCGTGGTTGGCGGCCTTCTTCTTGCGTGCGCGGCGCTTGCGGCCGGTCTTGCCCATGGGGACTCCTTCGACACGGGCGCACCTGCGACCCGGTGTGTGTACGGAAACGGATGTAACCATCCTGAGTGCTGGGTCAGTCTCGCAGAGACCCAGGCGCCGCACCGAATCGTGCCGCCTCAGCGGTCGAAGCGCACGTTGAGTTCGCGCAGAGTCACCGTGATTCGCTCCCGAAGACCATCGGGAGCGGTCTCATGGCAGGAGCGGGCGACCAACTGCTTGATGCGCCGCTGGAGGTCGTAGGTCTCCTGACAGGGATTGCAGCCGTCGAGATGGATCCGGACCTCGGCGATCTCGGTGGCGCACAACTCGTTGTCGAGGAGGTAGACGATCCGCTGCAGGAAGTCGACGCACTCCACAGCACTCTCCGCCGCAGCGTGGCGCGTCCGCGCCAACTCCTCGTGGAGGCCGCTGGCCGTGGTTGCGCTGGCCTGGGCTTCGCTGGCCGGAGTTTCGCCGGCCTGGGTTTCGCTGGCCTGGGATGGGTGCCTGTCGGTCATGACAACCCCTCCCGAATGCCGGTCCGCATCAGGTCGTTGTCCCGGACATAGCCCGCGAGTTGGTCGCGCAACTGGCGCCGGCCGCGGTGCAGCCGGGACATGACCGTGCCGATCGGGGTGTCCATGATCTCGGCGATCTCTTTGTAGGCGAAGCCCTCAACGTCGGCGAGATAGACCGCCAGGCGGAACTCTTCGGGAAGTCGCTGCAGGGCTTGCTTGACCTGGGAGTCGGGCAGCCGGTCAAGGGCCTCGGTCTCGGCGGAGCGGAGCCCGGAGGACGAGTGCGCCGCCGCCCGCGCCAACTGCCAGTCCTCCACGTCCTCGCTCATCGAGGGGCGCGGCTCGCGCTGGCGCTTGCGATAGGAGTTGATGAAGGTGTTGGTCAGGATGCGGTAGAGCCACGCCTTCAAGTTGGTGCCGGGGCGGAACTGGTGGAAGGCAGCGAACGCCTTCGCAAACGTCTCCTGCACGAGGTCTTCGGCGTCGGTCGGGTTGCGGGTTAGGCGCATCGCAGCCGAATAAAGCTGATCGAGATAGGGCAGCGCATCGGTTTCAAACCGCAGGGATCGCTGCTCGTCGGTCTCGCCGATGCGCAGATCGAAGGGCTCGGTCGTGGCCTGGTCCAGCTCATCGGTCGGGGTGTCGTCGATTCCCGTGGGTCGCTCGCTCATTGCCGCGGAGTCTACCGGTGCTCCCGCACGAGACCCGCCGCGACGAGCGGCGCTAACCCTTGCCGGGACGGCCGTCCGATCGGCGGCGGCGCTGCCCTCCGGGTCCGGCGAGGAGTGGGGGGCCCGAGACGTATCGGGGTCGAGCACAGCGAGCATGGTGGCGGCAACCGATTCGGCCCCGAAGTCATTCCCAGCGCCCGGCGGCACGCTGCGCACGATCGCGGCTGCCCGGACGGTCGTGGCGGTCGGGGCGGCGCGGCAACAACCACAAGCGTTCGCCACGCACGCCTATGGCTGCCCGCACGGCGTACCAACGACCATAAGCGTTCACTACGCACGCTTGTGGCGGTCGGGGATCGGCGCGCGGGCGAGCGCGCAAGCGGTCACGCCAGCTTCGCGAGCCAGTTCGCCACTGCGTCGACGACGAGGCCGAGTGCTTGACCGTGGCTGATCGGCGCTCGTGCCGGCACCCGGAGGGAGTGGTCGGCGTGCGGGACAACGGCCAGGTCGAGCCCCGTCGAGGGCGGTTCCGGGAACTCCTCGGGCCGACCCATCGAGTCACGCTCTCCTTGTACGACGAGGAGGGGGACGCCGCACGCACGCAGCTCGTCTGCCCGAGAGCGCTCGGGACGACCCGGAGGATGGAGCGGGAACGCCAGCGCCACGGCTCCGCGTGCCTCCAGCGCCAGTGCGCTGCGAGCCGCAGACCGAGCCCCCGCCGATCGGCCACCCACCACC
>JBAQXA010000095.1:0-3324 GCA_049299195.1 Nocardioides sp. | reverse complement strand
GATCGCGGCCGCCCGCACGTGCGACCCCACGACCGGTTTCGCTGCGGAGGACGACGCCCTGGAGGCGATGTCGAAGACCCCCGAGTTGTTGAGCTCGATGTATGCCTTCGACCTCGTGCAGAAGCGTGCGAAGCGTCCGGCCGGTGCCCCCGACCGAGCGTTGGCCCGACCGGTCACCAAGGTCGGCATCGTGGGCGCCGGGTTGATGGCCAGCCAGCTTGCGCTGTTGTTCGTCCGCCGCCTCCAGGTGCCGGTCGTGCTCACCGATCTCGACCAGGAGCGGGTCGACCGCGGGCTCGGCTATGTGCGCGACGAGATCGCCAAGCTCGAAGCCAAGGGCCGGCTCACCGCCGACAAGGCCAACCGCTACCGCGCCCTGGTCACGGGTGCGGTGGACAAGGCCGACGCGTTCGGCGACGCGGACTTCGTCATCGAGGCCGTCTTTGAGGAGATGGGCATCAAGAAGGCTGTCTTTGCGGACCTGGAGAAGGTCGTCGGCCCCGAGTGCGTGCTGGCAACCAACACGTCTTCGCTCTCGATCACCGAGATGGCCGCCGACCTCGAGCACCCCGAGCGGGTCGTCGGCTTCCACTTCTTCAACCCGGTCGCCGTGATGCCGCTGCTGGAGATCGTCAAGGGCGAGCGCACCGACGACGCCACCCTCGCCACGGCCTTCGCCACCGGCAGGGCGCTGAAGAAGACGACCATCCTGTGCCAAGACAGCCCCTCCTTCATCGTCAACCGTCTCCTCGGGCGCTTCATGAGCGAGGTTGGCCGCGTCGTGGACGAGGGCACGCCGATCGCTGTCGCCGATGCGTCCTTCGCCGGCATCGCGCCGATGCCGCCGTTTGTGCTGCTCTCCCTGGTCGGCCCCGCGGTGGCGCTGCACAACAACGAGACCCTCGCCCAGGCGTTCCCGGACCGGTTCTTCGCCTCCCCCATGCTGCAGCGCTTCGTCGCGGCCGGGATGACGTCGTTCTATGGAGCCGACGGCACGCTCGACCCCGCGGTCGACCAGTTCGCCGAGCAGCCCGAGAGCCCCGTCGAACTCGCGCCCGAGGCGATCCGCGAGCGCGTGCTCGGCGCGCTGGCCGATGAGGTACGCCGGATGCTCGACGCCGGCGTGGTGAGCGCCCCGCAGGACATCGACCTGGCCATGATCACCGGCGCCGGCTTCCCGTTCTGGAACGGCGGGCTGACCATGCTGCTGGACATCCAGGGCATCTCCACCAAGGTCTCCGGCAAGCCGATCCACTAGCGGCGGTCCCGGCGATCTCGGCGCCGGGCCTCTCGCCTCAATGCCAACGTTTCTGCCCGGACACGCCGGGCAACTGGTGTGAAACGTAGGTAACGCGGCCGGGGATGGTCAGGAGCGGCCGTAGGCGTCCAGGATCAGCTCTTGGCCGTGACGGGCCAGCTCGTCGAAGGAGACGTCATACATCTTCTGGAGCACGGCTTCTTGCTCCCGTGAGGTGGCGCCCCGCGCCCGGTTGAGCCGGTTCAACAGGTTGAACGGCGCATCCGCACCGTGGGTGCGGCCCAGCCAGGTCACCCCCGCGACGGCCACCCCGTAGGACTCTCCCCAGTCACCCAGGTAGAAGTCGTCGTGGAGCGGCATGTGCGTCAGCTTGCCGGCGCGAGCGGCATCGATGGCCGACTGCCATGAGTCCAGCCCGGACGGGCCGCCTTGGGCTACGTATTCGGCGATCCCCTCCGCAAGCCAGGGTTGGGCCGCGGCATCGTGCTTCCCGATGGCCAGGTGGGCCAGTTCGTGGGTCACGATCTTGGTGAGGCCAGCCCGTGAGCCCTCAAACGCAAGCGGACCCAGCGCCGCGCGAAACCCGACCACGCTCTCATCGGCTCCCCGGATGGGGAAGTTGAGTCCGCCGGCCTGGTTGAGTTCGGACGGATCGAGGCCCTCGGACGCGAGGAGCCGCGGGGTGTCCGCCGCCAGCACCACCGGGCGCCGGGACCAGCGATAGGGCACCAGCTCGTCGATGATTGCCAGAGCTGCGGTGGTTGACTCTGCCAGCGCTTGAGAGTCGGCGCTCGAGAGCCCACTGGAGGCGGTGATGCTCGAGTCCTGGACGCGGATGTCGACGTCACGGAGCCGCCAGAACTCGGTGGTGACGGTCTCGGGATCGGCCCGGTCGCGGACCACGCGCCACACGCCGTCTTGTTGGGCGAACTCGTAGACAGGGTCGATCGGCAGCGGCGTCGGATCGAAGCCGTTACCCAACTGCACCGACTGCTCGACGTCGGCCACATAGTGCCCTGCGGGCACGCCGCTGGTATGCCGATTGCCGAGCTCGAAGCCGACGAACCGCACCGGGAGTTGGCCAAGAGCGTTGAACCACGCGCCCGCTCGGCGGCGCTCGGCCTTGGGCGCGATGTCGGCCAGGAAAGCCTTGCGGTCACCCGCCTTCATCGCCGCGGCGCGCCGTTCGAGGAGGGCGCGCAGTTCGTCGCGGATCGCGGACTCGGGACTGGCCTCGTCACCCGAAACGTCTGGACTTTGGCTAGACAGGGCCTTCGAGGCGTCATCGCTAGGGGAAGCGCCGGACTGCTGATCACCCGAACAGCCGGCGGCGCCGACGGCGGTCAGCCCGGCGAGGAGAGCCGCCAGCACTCTCAGCGGGAGGTGGGCGGCCACAGCCAGATCAGAGACTGCGGGCTGGGTCGGTGGGGTTGGCCTTGTCGGCGTTGTCGGCGTGCTCGACTGGGTCCGCGGGGTCGGCGGAATCGGCGAGTTCCCCGCCGTCGCTGACCACGCTCATGTCCTCGACGATGCCGCGGGCCAAGGCCTGCGGGGTGAGCCCGATCCGCTCCAGGATCGCCGCCCGCTTGGCGTGGCCGAGGAACTCCTGAGGGATGCCGTGGAGTCGGAAGGGAGTCTCCACGCCTGCGTCGTTGAGCGTCTGGAGCAGCACGGCGCCGACGCCGCCGACTCGACCGTTGTCCTCGACGGAGACGACGAGTCGGTGGGAGCGCGCCAGCTCGATGAGCGCCGGATCGACGGGCTTGACCCAGCGCGGATCGACCACGGTGACGCCGATGCCTTGGGCCCCGAGGCGCTCGGCGACATCGACACACGTCGTGGCCATTGCGCCAACCGCCACGATCAGCACGTCGCGGCGTCCGTCGCGGACCAGGACATCGCAGCCCCCGGCCCGGCCAACCGCCGGGATGTCGGCGGGCGGCGCACCCTTGGGGAAGCGCACCACGGTGGGAGCGTCGGCGACCTCGACGGCCTCGTCGAGCAGTTCGCCGAGGCGGGCGGGATCGCGCGGGGCGGCGATGCGCAGTCCGGGCACGACCTGCAGC
>JBAQXA010000094.1:0-6883 GCA_049299195.1 Nocardioides sp. | reverse complement strand
GTCCCGAAGCAGAAGCCCAAGTCCACCAAGCGGCCGTCTCCGGCACGGCGCCCGAAGGCTGCGCCCCAGGAGGCACCTCCGGCCGCCAGCCTCGCGCCGGTCGACCAAGAGGTGGGCGACCAAGAGGTGGGCGCCGACGACAAGCTCGCGGCCCTGCTTGCCTTCCTGCGCCGCCGACTCAGCGGTGGCTACCACGTGGACGACTTCGGCTTCGATCAAGAGCTCACCGAGAAGTACGTCCTCAGTGTCCTGCGACCGCTCGCCGAGAAGTGGTTTCGCGTGGAGGTGCGCGGAGCGGAGAACATCCCAGCCACCGGCGGCGCCCTGATCGTCTCCAATCACTCCGGCACCATCCCCATCGACGCGGGGGTGGTGATGTCCACCGTGCACACCGCCTCAGGGCGCTTCCTGCGGGCGCTGGGCGCCGACCTGGTCTTCAAGCTGCCGGTCGTGAGCTCGCTGGCCCGCAAGACAGGCGCGACCCTGGCCTGCACCGAGGACGCCGAGCGCATGCTGCGCGGGGGTGAGCTCGTCGGGGTCTGGCCCGAAGGGTTCAAGGGCATCGGCAAGCCGTACTCCGAGCGCTATCGGCTCCAGCGCTTCGGTCGCGGTGGCTTCGTCTCGGCCGCGCTGCGCACGGGGGTGCCGATCATCCCGGTTTCCGTAGTCGGCGCGGAGGAGATCTACCCGCTGGTCGGCAATGTGCCGGCGCTGGCCAAACTGCTCGGCGTCCCCTACCTACCGATCACGCCGCTCTTCCCGTGGCTCGGGCCGCTGGGCTTGGTGCCGCTTCCGTCGAAGTGGCTCATCGAGTTCGGCGAGCCGATTCGCACCGACACCTTCGCAGTGGCTCAGGCCGACGACCCAATGCTCGTGTTCGACCTCACCGACCAGGTGCGGGAGACGATCCAACAGACCCTCTACAGGCTCTTGGCGGATCGTCCCCACGCCTTCGGCTGACCGGCCGGTCCCTCAAGGCAGCGCTTAGAGCACTGCCTCGAGGAACTTGCGGGTCTCGTCGAACTGGGTGTTGCCGAACATCTGCGAGGGGGGTCCCTCTTCGAGGATCTTGCCTTCGTGGAAGAAGGCCATCCGGTCGGCGACTTCGCGGGCGAAGCCCATCTCGTGGGTGACCACCATCATCGGCATGTGGAGGTCGGTCGCCAGCGCCTTCATCACCGAGAGCACTTCGCCGGTGAGCTCGGGGTCGAGGGCCGAGGTGGGCTCGTCGAAGAGCATCACTTCGGGCTGCATGGCCAGCGCGCGAGCAATCGCGACGCGCTGTTGCTGACCACCCGAGAGCCGGATGGGGTGCTGGTTGGCCTTGTCGGCAACGCCGACTTGGTCGAGCAGCGCGAGTGACCGCTGGCGCAGTTCGTCCTTGTCCACGCCCTTGCGCAGCAAGGGAGCGCACATGACATTTTCCAACACCGTCATGTGGGGGAACAGGTTGAACTGCTGGAAGACCATGCCGACCCGCAGGCGGAGTTGGCGGATCTGTTCACGCTTGCGCGCGGTGCGATGGCCGCCGCGGAGGGTCACGCCACCGACCTCGATCGTGCCCTCGGTCGGGTCCTCCAGGAAGTTGACGCAGCGCAGCAAGGTGGACTTGCCAGACCCGGAGCGGCCGAAGATCACCACGACCTCGCCCTTGTGGAGGTCCATGTCGACGCCCTTGAGGACTTCGAGCTTGCCGAAGCGTTTGTGCACGTTGCGGCAGCGAACGATGACCTCGCGATCTTCGATCGGAGTGGTTTGAGCGGGATCCAGTGGTTCGGCGGACATCAGTGCTCCCCTCCCCTCAGCGTCGGATCGACCTTGTCCAAGTCCTCGACCGGTGGAGCGGCCTTGCCGCCGCCCTTGTTGGCGCGGTCGTCATCCCCGCCACCACCACGGACGTAACCCTTGGCCACGCGGGCCTCCAATCGCTCCTGGAAGTAGGTGAAGATGATCGTCAGGATCCAGTAGATGAGGGCCGCCAGCAGGTAGGCCTCGAGGTTCTTGAAGTCGGCCTTGCCGACCAACGAGGCGCGGCGGAAGATCTCGGCGTTCTCGATGGTGCCGCCGATGACACCGATCAGGGCGGTGTCCTTCATCATCGCGATGAACTCGTTGCCCGTGGGCGGGATGATCACCCGGAAGGCCTGCGGCAAGATGACCCGGAGCATCTTCTGCCCATAGGTCATGCCGAGCGCCTCGGCCGCCTCACTCTGACCCCCGGACACCGATTGAATGCCGGCCCGGAAGATCTCGGTCATGTAGGCGCCGTAGTTGAGGCCCAGCACCAAGATGCCGACCACGATGGGTTCCCACGTGAAGAAGTCGATGAACCCACGGCCGAGGTCGAACCGGTCGTCCAGGTTGATCGCGACCTGGGGGATGGCGAGGTAGAACAAGAACAGCTGGACGATCAGCGGCGTGCCGCGGAAGAACGACGTATAGAAGCCGGCAACGCCGTAGGCGACCGGGTTCCGGGAGATGCGGGCAAGGGCTCCCAGGCAGGCCAGGACGACGGCCAGCACGATGCCGCCGATCGCGATCTGCACGGTGAATCGCAGCCCCTTGGCCACGAACGTGGCCTTGTCGCTCATCCAGCCGACGTCGAAGGCCGCGTAGTAGAAGAAGACACCGACGACGGCGAAGATGACCACCCAAACGGCAGCGACCTTCGTGCGGAAGGGGACTTCGGCGCTGGCCATGGCCAGCCGCTCGCGCAGCCCCCCGTCGTCGTGACGGGGGGCTGCCGAGGTGCTCATGAACCCGCGCGTTCTGCTCGGGTCGAAGGATGCATCGCCGAACTCACTTCTGAACGGTCAGATCGGTGCCGTCGTACCACTTCTGCGACAGCTTGGTCAGCGTGCCGTCGGCATGCATCTCGGCGATGATGTCGTTGACCGCCTCGCGCAGCGAAGCCGAGTCCAGGCTGGAGGACTTGTCGAACGCGACGGACAGCGGCTCGTAGAACAGCGGATCGCCCACGATCTTGACCGGCTTGTCGGCGGCGAAGCCCTGCGCGGTGGTCAGCGAGGTCATCACTGCGTCGAGGCGTGCACCGTCGCCCAGGGTGAGGTCCTGCAGGGCAGTGGTGTCGGTGTCGTAGCCCTTGATGGTGGCGTCATCGACCACGAAGTCGAAGGTGAAGCCATCGATGGCCAGCGACTTGTCGATGTATTGCTCGTAGGTGCAGCCGCTGCAGACACCGATGGTCTTGCCGTCGAGATCGGCAGACAGGTCGGCCACCGAGGTGTTGTCCTCGTGGACCACCATCACCGCGGGGGTGTAGTAGTAGGGATCGGTGAAGTTCAGGACTTCCTGACGATCGTTGGTCGGAGTCATCGAGCCCACGCTCATGTCCCAGCGACCGTTCCAGCCGCCTGCGGTGAGCACATCCCACGACGGGGTCTCCCAGCCGATCTCGACGCCCAAACGGTTAGCGACCTCGGTCGCCACGTCGATGTCGAAGCCCTCGTAGGTGTTGTTGACCTCGTCGAGCGAAGACTGCGGCGGGTAGGCCGGGTCGGTCGACACGCGCAGCTCGTTACGGTCGCAGACGTCCGCCAGCAGATCGTCCTTCGCGTCGGTCTCGGCGCACACTCCGCCACCCTCAGCCTTAGCCCCGGAGTCAGCGGGCGTGTCGTCGCCGCCGCAGGCGGTGAGTGCCAACCCCAGCACGGCGATGGCGAGAGTGGTCTTGGTCGCGGTCAAGAACTGACCGTTTCGCTTCAGCATTGGTCTCCCTCAGAATCCGGATGGTTGGCAGCAGAATGACACGCTTGGGGCCCCGTGGGCAGTCCCTCAAGGCCCGAATTTCGCTTTTTCGACGACAAGTTTTCACCTAACCGGGGTGGTGACCGCCTTTTTTTCGGCGTACTACCCAGGTTTGCCGGGTCAGGTCGATGGTGGGTTAGTCCAGTGATCGGTGCGGGCGGAGCGCCCCGCCAGCCGCGGCGGCACCCACCACGGCGCCCGCGGCACCGGCGGCGATCAGGCCCCACCGGGCCGCCTTGCGAGCCGTTCGGTAATCGCGGATGCGCCAGCCCTTTTCGCGGGCGTGCTCGCGCAGTCGGGCGTCGGGGTTGACCGCGCAGGGATCGCCCACCAAAGCCAGCATCGGCAGGTCGTTCACCGAGTCGGAGTACGCCGAGCAGCGCGCGAGGTCGAGCCCCTCCAACGCCGCGAGCGCCTTCACCGCCTCAGCCTTGGCGGGCCCGTGCAAGAGTTCACCGACCAGCTGGCCGGTGTACACCCCGCCTTGGTGCTCGGCAACCGTGCCGAGGGCGCCGGTGAGGCCCAGACGGCGGGCGATGATCGTCGCGATCTCGATGGGCGCCGCCGTCACGAGCCACACGCGTTGACCGGCGTCCAGGTGCAGTTGCGCCAGGGCGCGGGTCCCAGGCCAGATGCGATGCGCCATCGCCTCGTCGAAGATCTCCTCGCCCAACTCTTCGAGTTCGGCCACCGTGTGCCCGGCGATGAAGCTGAGGGCGGAGTTGCGGGCATCGGCCACATGCTCGGGGTCCTCGACGCCCACGATGCGGAAGTAAGCCTGCTTCCACGCCGCCGATGCGATCTCCCTGGTGGTGAAGAACTTGCGTCGGTGCAGACCCCGCGCGAGGTGAAAGAGGCTCGCGCCCTGCATGACCGTGTTGTCGACGTCAAAGAAGGCCGCTGCGGTGAGGTCGGCAGGCATCCCCAGGGCTGCCTCCACCTCGGCGCGCGCGGCGGCGGCTTCGCCGGCGAGCGTGGAACGCACCCGGAGGTTGACCGGGGGGCGTTGGTCGGAGCCGTCGTTCACCACACCAGGGTAGGGCGCCGCTGGGTGGCAGGGGCTGGCCCGGGACCCTCGACCTGGGCCACAATCCCCGGGTGGGTGACGAGCAAGCACGCGAACCTCGGGTCACGTTGTTCGGCCGGGAGGGCTGCCACCTCTGTGAGGTGGCGCGCGAGGTCGTCGCCGCGGTCTGTGCCGAACTGGGTGAAGAGTTTTGCGAGATCGACATCGACAGCGACCCGCAACTGCAGCAGCGCTACGGCGCTGAGATCCCCGTCACGTTGGTTGACGGGCGTCAGCACGACTTTTGGCGGGTAGATCCCGTACGCCTACGGGCTGCCTTGGTCGGCTGACTCACCGAGGCCTCCGCGGGGGCCTAGACGGGGCTCCGCGCGTTTTGTTCCCGTGTTCACAAGCTCCTACAGTGGAACCGCTGTGGCTGTTCGAACTCACCCCGATGGGCACCGGGAGATCCCGGGAGCGACCATCGCTCGTTTGCCGGTGTACCTGCGCGCACTCAGCGCCCTCAGCGACGCCGGCACCGCCCTCTGCTCCAGCGAGGAGCTCGCGACGGCGGCGGGCGTCAACAGCGCGATGCTGCGCAAGGACCTGTCCTATCTCGGCAGTTATGGCACGCGCGGCGTGGGGTATGACGTCTCCTACCTGCGCTACCAAATCTCCCGGCAGATC
This sequence comes from Nocardioides sp., assembly GCA_049299195.1. GTDB lineage: Bacteria > Actinomycetota > Actinomycetes > Propionibacteriales > Nocardioidaceae > Nocardioides. The sequence continues at coordinate 1,422 of JBAQXA010000094.1, read as the reverse complement.
GGCCTCACCCAAGACTGGCCGGTCGTCATCGTCGGCATCGGCAACCTCGGCCACGCCCTCGCGAACTACTCGGGCTTCCGCAGCCGGGGCTTCCGGGTCGTCGCACTCTTGGACGCCGACGCGCGGCGCCACGGCGTGGAGGTGGCGGGCCTGCCGGTGCGGCCGTTTGACGAGCTCGCCGCGATCGTCGCCGAAGAGGGGGTGGCGATCGGAGTGATCGCGACTCCCGCGCCCGCGGCACAAAGCGTCGCGGATGCCTTGGTGGCGGCCGGGATCCGCAGCATCTTGAACTTCGCCCCAGTGGTCATTGCCGTGCCGGATGGAGTCGATGTGCGCAAGGTGGACCTCTCCCTCGAACTGCAGATCCTCGCCTTCCACGAGCAGCGGCGTACCGACCAAGGCGAGGTGAGCGCATGAGCTGTCTGGTCGTCGGGCTCTCCCATGCCACGGCGCCCTTCGAGCTCGTCGAGCGCGTCTCGCTCGACCGAGACGGCGTCCTCAAGATGCTCACGGGGGCGACCGACTCGGAGTACGCCTCGGAGGCGATCGTGCTCGCCACGTGCAACCGCGTGGAGGTCTACACCCAAGTCGACCGGTTCCACGGCAGCGTGGAGGCGGTCAGCCGGTTGATGGCCGAGCGCACCGGGCTGCCCCTCTCGGCGGTCGCGCCGCACCTCTACGTCCACTACGACGACGGGGCGGTCGATCACCTGTTCCGGGTCAGCTCCGGTCTGGATTCCGTGGCGGTGGGGGAGGCGCAGATCCTGGGCCAGGTCCGTGACGCGCTGCGGGTCGCCCAGGAGCATGGCACGGTCGGCCCCGCGCTCAACCTGCTCTTCCAACAGGCGTTGCGCGTGGCCAAACGGGTGCACGCCGAAACCGACATCGACCGGGCCGCGCCGTCGCTCGTGGCCGCTGCCTTGGACCGCTCCGCGGAGCTTTTCGGGACCCTGTCCGACCGCAGGGTTGTGGTCGTCGGTGCCGGCTCGATGGGCGCCTTGGTCCTGGCGACCGCCCACGCGCGCGGCGTCCGCTCGTTTGGCGTCGCCAACCGCACACCGGAGCGGGCCCAGCGGCTTGCCGACCAGTACGCCGCGGACTGCGGGTCGCTCGGCGAGTTGGTCAAGCTGATCGATGGCGCCGACGTGGTGGTTGCTTGTGCGGGGGCGCCCGGGCTGCTGATCGATGCCACCCTGCTGGAGTCGTGCGCGCGGCCGCCACGGGTGCTGATCGACCTCGCGATGCCCCACGACATCGACCCCGCCGTGGGTGACCTTGGCGAGATCACCCTGATCGATCTGCCCGCGATCGCCGAAGGGTTGCGCACTGCTGAGGCGGCCTTCGACCTCGACGCCGTGCGCGAGATCCTCGCTGACGAGGTGGCCAGCTTCGTCGCCGCCCGACGCCAAGCCAGCGTGACGC
>JBAQXA010000093.1:0-4482 GCA_049299195.1 Nocardioides sp. | reverse complement strand
GCCCGAGGTGGAGGCGCTGGCCCTCGACCTGACCAACAAGCTGGCCGGGCGCGCCATCGTGAAGGTCCACGTCGCCCAGTTCAGCGCACTCAAGACCTACGACCCGCCGCTGTCGGCGCTGGAGGGCGGCCTGGTCGAGGGCGTGTCGCGACACGGCAAGTTCCTCGACATCGAGGCGGCCGGACTCCACGCCGTACTCCATCTCGCGCGGGCGGGCTGGGTGCGCTGGCGCGACGAAGTGCCGACGCTCCCGCCGCGCCCCAGCCCCAAGTCGACGCTCGCCGCCCGCATCGTGCTCGACGACGGGTCGGGCCTCGACATCACCGAGGCCGGCACCAAAAAGAGCCTCGCGCTGTATGTCGTCCGCTCACCCGGCGACGTCGAAGGCATCGCCCGCCTCGGCCCCGATCCGCTCGCCGCCGCCTTTACGCCGGAGGTCCTGCAGGGCATCCTTGCCGCCGCCGGGCGCGCGCAGATCAAGGGCGTATTGCGCCACCAGGGCACCATCGCCGGCATCGGCAACGCCTACTCCGACGAGCTGCTGCACGCGGCCAAGCTGTCTCCCTTTAAGCCGGCCAACTCGCTCAACCCCGCCGAGTTCGAGGTGCTCTTTGACGCGATCAAGTCGGTCCTCGGTGACGCGGTCGAGCGCTCCCGCGGGCTGGCGGCGAGTGAGCTGAAGGGGGAGAAGAAGTCCAACCTCGCGGTCCACGGCAAGAAGGGCCAGAAGTGCCCGGTCTGCGGTGACGTCGTGCGTGAGGTCAGCTTCGCCGACTCGGCGCTGCAGTATTGCGCCACGTGTCAGACCGGCGGCAAGCCGCTCGCCGACCGGCGCATGTCCCGGCTGCTCAAGTAGGGCACGGGCCCTCGGGAGGGCAGTCGCGTGGCTACGCGGATCCCGCGCTTGCCTCACTGCGACGCTCCATGAACACGGTGTCTCGCCAGACACCGTCGAGTTGGGCGATCCGCGAGCGCACCGCGAGGGTCCGGAAACCGGCGGAGTGGTGCAGGGCGAGGGAGGCGCGATTCGCGGGGAAGACTCCAGCCGACCACCTGCTTCGCGCCATCGATGAGGTCTCGGCCACCCGACGGTGGCCGGGTAGCTAGCGGGATTCCAACTCCTCCGCAGCGGGGGCCTCCGTCTCGAAGGTGGCGTTTCGGGCGGCAGCCGGCGCTATGTCTCCTCGCGTGGCGATGATGAGTTCGCCTTCCGCGGCTGCTTCCACGAGATCAGCCCGACGAGGATCGTGCAGACGGGCTCAGGCCCACACGAAGTACCGCAGCCAGACGTAGGGCATCGACAAGCCGATCGTCACCGCAGTCACCACGATGCCGTACTTGGTGAAGGTCCAAAACGAGATCGGGTGGCCGTTGCGCGCCGCGATGCCGGTCACCACCACGTTGGCGCTGGCGCCGATGATGGTGGCATTGCCGCCCAGATCAGCGCCGAGCGCCAAGGCCCACCACAGCGAGACCTGCTCAGGAGGCAACCCGGGCGCCGTCCCCACCAGGTCGAGCACGAGCGGGGACATCGTGGCGACATAGGGGATGTTGTCCACGATGCCCGAGAGGACCGCAGATCCGACGAGGATGATCTGGGCGCCGAGGCCGTAGTTGTCGCCCATCACGGCGGCGACTGCGCCGGCAATCTCTCCGATCACGCCTTGGTTGACCAAGGCGCCGACCATGACAAAAAGGCCGGCGAAGAACAGCAGGGTCTCCCATTCGACATCATCGAGGTACTGCAAGGGCCCCATCCCCGAGACGGCGATGGCGGCGCCGGCCCCGAAGAGGGCGATGATGCTCGGCTCCAGATGAGTGATCGAGTGGGTCACGAATCCCAGCAGGACGGCCCCCAACACCACGCCCATGCGCACCAGCAGGCGGGTATCGCTGATGGTGTCGCGCCGCTGCAAGCGCATGACCCGAGCGGCCCGCTCGGGGTCGAATTGCATCCTCCGACCCCAAAACAGCCAGCACAAGCCCAAGAACGCGGGCATCAGCACCAGGAAGACCAGGGGCGCCAAATTCACGAGGAAGTCACCAAAGGCGAGGTCGGCACGGCTCGCGATAATGATGTTGGGCGGATCGCCGATCAAGGTGGCGGTGCCGCCGATGTTGCTGGCCATCACCTCTGCGAGCAGGAAGGGCACGGGGCTGACGCCGAGCCTGTCGCACAGGAGCAACGTCACCGGCGCGATCAACAAGACCGTGGTGACGTTGTCGAGCAGGGCCGAGGCGAATGCGGTGATCAGGCACAGCAGGGCCATCGTGCGGAACGGTCGTGCCTGAGCTGTCTGGGCGGCCCAGATCGCGAGGAACTCGAAGACCCCGGTCTGTTTCAGGACGCCGACGATGACCATCATGCCGAAGAGCAGGAAAATCACATGCCAATCGATGCCCGTCTCCTCGGAGAAGAACATGTGCTCGCCGTTGGTGGCTCCGATGACCACCATGGCAGCGGCGCCGACCAGGGCGATGACGGCTCGGTTGAAGCGCTCGAGCGCGATCAGCACGTAGGCCCCGATGAAGACGATCGCGGCTAGAACCGCTCCGGTGGTCAAGAGGGGGCTCCGTGCTCCGCAGGCGGCTCGGCTCGCCAGGGCACCTGGCCCCGCTCGATGACATCGCTGGACAGGCGGTGGCGCAGCAGCGTGGAGTCGCCCCCGGCTGCGTGGGCGATCGCGGCAAGGACGCGCGAGAGCAGCACGGTGCCCACGTAGTTCCCCTCGCGATCGCGACACAACACCAGCGGCAGGTGTGCGCCGGCCATGACCGAGGCGACTTCGATCAGGGTGTCGTCGGCCAGCACCGTGGGTGGGAGCAATGATTGGACGGACTTGTCGTCGAGCATCTGGCCGATGGTCACCTCGGTCAGGGCCTCGGTTATCTGGTCTGCGTCGGACTCGTCGAAGGCATGGGCAAGGGTCGGGTCGTCGAGAACGTAGCGCGGCAGAGCGAAGCGGAGCAGTTGGCTGCCTGGAATCACCGTCTGGGGGATCCCCGCCGCGTCGGCGACCACGACTCCCGGCAGCCGGTACTCCGCCAGCAGTTGGGCGGCCGCTGCGCCGGTCGTGGCCCTGGTCACGGTGGGAATTGGCTCGGCGAGCCCTTCAGCACGCATCGGATCTCCTCACCTCGGCGGACCTATCGTCGGCCGTGCTTGTGCCGAGCGACTCTGGCCCCCCGACACTATAGTTGCCCCCTGGACTTCAGGTCGGGCGAGACTCGGCTCGGCTGTGGACAGGACGCCTGCCGTGGGCGGCGCCAACTTGCCAGAGATACCCCGAGGGGTATACAACTGGAGCTGGTGAGGGAAACCGAACGGTGCGGATCGTTCCGCACCGTTCGTCTGTTTCTGGGCTCTGTTTCTGGGCTCAGGCGGCCGGATCGGCCGGATCGGTGGGCTCTGCGGGCCTGGCATCGGCCACCTTGTCCACCAGCCGCAGCGCTTGGGTCTTCGCCTTCGCCACGTTGTCGGCGTACTTGCCCTGGGTCTTGTCATCGATGGCCGCGCCAGCGCGTTCGACGATCTCGGCGAGCTTCCCGCGGTTGTCGTGGGCCAACGCCCCGACCTTGGCGCGGGCCTCGAGGATGCTCTTGTTGGCGGTGTCGGCCAACTCCTTGAGCGTGTTCTGAATGGATGGGCCGGGAGTGGAGGAGTTGGTGGGCATGGTGCTGGTCCCCCTAGGACAGGCTGGTACTCGGCCACCGGACGGCGGCCTCATTGGGTGCAACGACCTGGATCCACGCGCTGTTCCGCGGCAAGACCGGCATTAAGGTGTGAGCGTGGCCACACCCTGGATCGCAGCCGATGAGGACGTCTATCGCGCCGTGCTCGGCGGCCCCCAGTTTGCGGCCGCGCTCGACGACCTAGCCGCCCGCACCGGCCGGACCAAGCCCGACCTGCACCGCGACGCCGAGGCCGCGCTGGCGGAGATGGCCGCGGAGATTACGCCCTCCGCGATGAAGCTGTGGGACCGGATGGGCAAGTCGCTGACCCGGTCGTATGTCGTCGACGCGGACACCTCGACTCTCGCCGACCTGCGCGCTCGCAACCGCGATCACTCGCTCGTCTTCTTGCCCAACCACCGCTCCTACCTCGACCCGCTGGTGCTGCGCAGCGTGCTGGCCAAGCACGGCTTCCCGCCCAACTTCACCCTCGGCGGCATCAACCTGGCCAAGTGGCCGATCTCCGAGCTCGGCAAGCGCAGCGGCCTGATCTTCATCCGCCGCTCGACCAAGGATGACCCGACCTACCCCGTCGTCCTCCGCCTCTATCTCGGCCACCTGCTTCGTCAGCACGCCAACCTCGAGTGGTACTTCGAGGGCGGCCGCACCCGCACCGGCAAGCTGCGCCCGCCCAAGATGGGCGTGCTGCGCTATCTGGTCGACGCCTTTGTGGCCGCCGACGCGACGGACGGCGTCCCGGACGGGCCGGCCGATGACGTATTCTTGGTCCCGGTCGCGATCGTTTATGAC
>JBAQXA010000092.1:0-5692 GCA_049299195.1 Nocardioides sp. | reverse complement strand
GGAGTAGTCCGTGAGACTGCTCTTTTCGAGGTCGACGAACGCCTCATCGAGACTCAACGGCTCCACGAGCGGGGAGCAGGCGCGGAGCAGCGCCATCACCCGATCGCTCGTATCGCGATAGGCCGGGAACCGGCCGGTCAGGAAGGCTGCGTGCGGACAACGGGCCCGCGCTTCACGCGTCGACATGGCCGAGCGCACGCCGTACTTGCGGGCCTCGTAGGAGGCAGTGGCGACCACGCCGCGACCTCCGACGCCACCCACGACCACGGGCTTCCCGCGAAGCGAGGGTTTGTCGCGCTGCTCGACTGCGGCAAAGAAGGCGTCCAGGTCGAGGTGAAGCACCGAGGCGACCGGACGCATGAGCGCACGGTAGCGAGCCCGGCCCAGACTTTGTGCACAGGTCGCTTGCCGGGCGAGTTCTCCACAGCCGCTGCGGTCCCGGCCGATCACGGCGCCGGATTTCGGAAGGGTCGGCGTATGACGACTGAAACCCGCACCCGCACCCTCACCGCACGCAGCCCGGCTGACGTGATCGCTCTCGCGCACATGCTCTTGGGGTTTGTGCCGGAGGAGTCACTGGTCATCCTCGGCCTGGGCGCGCGCACCTTTGTGGTGCGTTTTGACCTGCCTCCAACCGAGGCCCTGGCGACTGTGGTGGAGGAGGTGACCACAACGGTTCTGCGCAATGGTGTGCGCAGGGCGGCTCTTGTCGTCTTCACCGCGGACTCAGGGGGTGGCCCAGCAGGGGAGGCGATGTCGGTCGCGCTCAAGGCGGCTGGGGTTGAGGTCTGGTGCTCCATCGCGGCCGACTCCGGGCGCTGGCACTGTCTGGGCGAGTGCGTCGGGAGGTCGTGCGTGGACCCTGACGACGACTCCGCGTGTGCCGGTGCCTACGACGCGGCGACCCACCCGTTCGTCCTCGAAGCCCAAGTCTCGGGCCAGGGTGTCCTGGCCTCACGCGCGGAGCTGGCCCGTCGGGTGGCTCCCGTCGACGAGCGCGTGCGTGCGGTCGAGCAGGCCGTGCGCCAGCGGCATCGCCCTCGGCAGGACAAGTCTCAGCGGCGTGGCCCGTTTGGGCCCGATGCGACGCCTGATCCGACTCCCCAACAGATCGCGGACTTTCTCCATCAGTTGGCCCGTCCGGCCTACGAAGTCGAGTTGATCGCCGCCCACAGCCGCCAAACAGCGGGCGCGTGGGTGCCCTGGTGGCTGCTGGTCCTGACCTCGGCCCCTCCGGCGATGGTTCCTCGGGCGGCGGCGTGGACTGCCTTTGCGTGTTGGCTGAGTGGCAATGGAGCCCTGGCCTGGTGCGCCGTCGAGCGCTGCCTTGAGAGCGACCCGAACCACCGAATGGGCGGGTTGGTGGCACGGCTTCTCGCTGCCGGGACACCGCCCGACACGTGGGAGCGGGCCGGAGCGGCAAAGGGTCTGAGTGGATGGTCATAGGCACCGGGCCCTCAGCCGACTAGGGTCGGCGCATGGGCGCAGAGGTTGACGCACAGGAGTTCACTCGGAGCGATCGCACGCGATACCGAGAAAAGGTGCGGACGTGTTTGGACGTGTTCGCGCGGATGCTGCGAGAGGCACGCTTCGACACCGACGACCCGATGACCGGGCTGGAGGTCGAACTCAACCTCGTCGGTGACGACAACCTGCCTGCTCTGAAGAATGCGGAGGCGCTCGCAGCGATCGCCGACCCCGACTTCCAAACCGAGCTGGGCCAGTTCAATATCGAGATCAACGTGCCGCCGGCCAAGCTCCGGGAGGGTGGCCTGTCCACCTTCGAGACGAACCTGCGCCGCAGCCTCAACGACGCCGATGACAAGTCGGCCGAAGTCGGGGCGCATCTGGTGATGATCGGCATCCTGCCCACGCTCGCGGAGGGTCACATGGCGCCCTCCTCGATCAGCGCCAATCCGCGCTATGCGCTGCTCAGCGATCAGATCTTGGCCGCTCGCGGCGAGGATCTCGTGATCTCGATCGCTAGTGCCGAGCGGTTGGAGACGACCTCGGAGTCGATCCTGCCCGAGGCAGCGTGCACGAGCACGCAGTTCCATGTCCAGACCTCACCCGATGAGTTCGCCGCCTACTGGAACGCGTCCCAACTCATCGCCGGTGTGCAGGTCGCGGTGGGCGCCAACTCGCCCTTCCTGCTCGGCAAGAAGCTGTGGCGCGAGACGCGGATCCCACTCTTTGAGCAAGCGACCGACACCCGCAGCGAAGAGCTCAAGGTCCAGGGAGTGCGCCCTCGGGTGTGGTTCGGCGAGCGCTGGATCAACTCGGTCTTCGATCTCTTCGAAGAGAACGTGCGCTACTTCCCGGCGCTCCTGCCGATCACCGACCCCGAGGACCCGGTGGCCGTGCTGGAGTCGGGCGGGGTGCCGCAGTTGCACGAGTTGCGCCTGCACAACGGCACGATCTACCGGTGGAACCGGCCGGTCTATGACATCCAGGGCGGTGTGCCCCACCTTCGCGTCGAAAACCGGCTTCTCGGCGCCGGCCCCACGGTGGTCGACATGATGGCCAACGCGGCCTTCTACTTCGGCTTGGTGCGCGCGCTGGTCGAGGACGAGCGGCCGTTGTGGTCGCAGATGTCGTTTAGCGCGGCCGAGGAGAACTTCCACACGGCCGCCGAAGACGGCATCCATGCCCAGCAGTTCTGGCCCGGCTTCGGGGAGATCCCAGCGACCGAGCTCGTGCTGCGCAAACTGCTGCCGATGGCGCATCAGGGCCTGGACTCTTGGGGGGTCCCCACCGAGGAGCGGGATCGACTTCTCGGCGTGATCGAGGGCAGGTGCCTCAAGCAGACCAACGGCGCCGAGTGGTACGTCCACAAGGTGGCCGGGCGCGAAGCGGGTGGCATGGAGCGGCTGGAAGCCCTCCGCGATGTGCTCGCCGAGTACCGGCGCAACATGCACTCCAACCGGCCGGTGCACACCTGGTCGTGAGGGGCTGACCTCAACGGCGACGCAGCCGCCGCCACTCACGCTTGTTGCCGTGCACCGGGTCGTACCAGCCGCGCCGGGTGACCACCACGAACGGCAGGGAGATCCCGAGCTCTGCGCGCGCCTGCATGGTGGCGGCCAGCCAGGCCAGGTCGGCGTCGTGGGTGCACAGCTCACCGGCACGGGTCAACCAGGCGAGGGCAGGGGTCGGTTGGGATCCGCCGAGACGGTCAAGCAGGCCAACCACGACCTCCACGCGTTGGTCGGAGTCCAGCGCGCCACCGTCGAGCACGCTGCCCCAGGCTTGTCCGGGCGTGCCGATCTGGATGCTGCAGGGGAACCGGTGCCGGCGCTCGCCTTCGCGCAGCTCAAGCACGGCGGCTCGCCACAGGGATTCCAGCTCCACCGCTTCGTGAGTGCCCACCTGCCCAGCTTGGTGGATTCTGGGCTAGTCTGCCCGCGGCTCTCCACAGGCACGCGCATCGCGCGATAACGTGAGGAGAGGACTTCGCATGAGAGAGGAAGCCGAATGGGAACTGTTGTCGTGGGGTATGTGCCCAAAGCCGAGGGGGAGGCTGCCCTGACGAAAGCGATCGACGAGGCCAAGCTGCGCGGGTCCAAGTTGGTCGTAGTGAGCTCCCATCGTGGCGGTCAAGAGTTCGATGCCGACGCCTCCGCGCGTGCCGAGTCTGAGATGGTGGTGGTGAAGGATCGCCTCGACGCATCGGGTATCGAATTCGACCTGCGTCAGCTCGTGCGCGGCTTCGAGCCGGCCGAAGATCTGATCAGCATCGCCGAGGCCAATGGCGCCGATTTGATCGTCATCGGACTCCGTCGGCGCTCTCCGGTTGGCAAGCTGATCTTGGGCAGCAACGCCCAGCGCATCCTGCTCGACGCGCACTGCCCGGTACTCGCCGTCAAGGCGGACTGACCGCGGCGCTCGCCCGCGCTTCGAGGGCCCCTAGTCGAGTGGCCCCTAGTCGGGCGGTGCGGCTGCCACTTGCTCCAACACCTGCACGAAGGTGTCTACCGGCTGGGCGCCCGAGACGCCGTACTTCTGATTGAACACAAAGAACGGCACAGCGTTGATACCCAGCGACCGGGCCAGCTCCTCATCCGCGCGCACCTCGGCAGCGAAGGTTTCGCCGCTCAACAGGCCGGCGACGGAGTCAGGGGAAAGCCCGATCTCCTCACCCAGGCGCTGGAGTTCGGCGAGGTCTCCGATCGCAACGGCTTCGGTGAAGTAGGCGCGCATCAGGCGCTCGTGGGCGCGATCGGCGAGGCCTTCACTGGCCGCGAGGTGGATCAACCGGTGGGCGTCGAAGGTGTTGCCGAACCGGGCCTCGCGCCAGTTGAACTCCAGGCCCACTTCGTGGGCGCGGGTGGCGATGTCCTCCTGCGCCTGCTGTGACTGCGTCAGCGAGATGCCGTACTTCGCGGAGATCTTCTCCACGAGGGAGGCGCTGGCAACCCGCTCGATGGTCGGGTCGAGCTCGAAGCTGTGCCACACGATCTCGGTGTCAGCACCCGGCCGCGCACGCTCCAAAGCCAACTCGAGGTGGCGCTTGCCGAGGTAGCAGAAGGGGCATACGACGTCGCTCCAGATATCGATCCGCATGGCTCAGTCTCCCAGAACCCCCTGCCCGACCCGCCGCCCAACTCTGGTGACCCTCGCCGCTTCCGCCAGCCACAGCGCTCGCCGCTGGCGGCAACCGCCGGCGAGGTGGCGGTCCGGGAGGTGGCGGTCTGGGAGGATGCGGGCATGGGTATCCAGATTGCTCAGGAACCGACGGCGGACGCAGTGCTCTCCGAGTCGCCGTTTGCGCTGCTCGTCGGGATGATGCTCGACCAGCAGTACCCGATGGAGCACGCGTTTAGAGGTCCAGCCAAGATCAAGGAACGCTTCGGGCAGTTCGACCCGGCCGGGATCGCTGCGGCCGACCCGGAGGCGTTTGCCGCACTCTGCGCGACGACCCCCGCGATCCACCGCTTTCCGGGCTCGATGTCCGCGCGGGTCCAAGCGCTGGCCCACCAGATCATGGACGACTACGACGGGCACGCCGAGCGGTTGTGGCTGGAGGCGGACACCGGCAAAGAGTTGATGCGTCGGCTGACGGCGCTGCCTGGATTCGGCAAGCAGAAGGCGCAGATCTTCGTAGCTCTCCTGGCCAAGCAACTCGGCGTGCGGCCCGTCGGCTGGGAAGCCGTCGCCGGTGACTACGCCCTGGAGGGCTATCGATCCGTGGCCGATGTGACCGGTCCGGAGTCCCTGCAGAAGGTGCGCGATTTCAAGAAGGCGAAGAAGGCCGCCGCGAAGGAAGCCACCGCTCCCTGAGGCGCTAGCCCGGTCGAGTGCGTCGAGTAGGGCGCACGGCCACCGCCATGGCAGAATGACCACGCGGCTCTTGACACCAGCGGGCTCTGCCGCGCCCAAGTACATTCGACGAGAGGTGTTCGTGTCCTCGACCGTGCGCAAGGCAACCGCCGCCAAGACAGCCGCTACTCCGGTCAAGAAGGCCGCTTCGGCGAAGCCTCCGGCGAAGACCACAGCAGCGAAGAAGGCCACCAGCGCGCGCGCCGCCACCAAAACTGCCGCCACTGAAACTGCTGGCCCCGATACTGCTGGCACCGAGGTCGTTGACGCCGTGGCTGCCGCTCCCGCAGCGTCCGCCGCGACCAAGGCCGCGGCCACTCGTGCGGCGAAGGCGGCTCCGGCCAAGCGCACCAGCACTCGCACCGCCAAGAAG
>JBAQXA010000091.1:0-1601 GCA_049299195.1 Nocardioides sp. | reverse complement strand
GATCGCGGTAGGCCGCGTGGTCCTGGAAGGAGTGACCGCCCAGCACGATGAGGGCCGGGGGATCGGCCAGCCGCTCCTTCAGATCGGCCAGCGCGCGCACGAGATGAAGGGCGCCCTTGCGTGGCTCAAGCCCCCCGACCGCGAGGAACCGGAAGCGCTCATCGGGCAGACCGGTGCGCGCCCGAAGGCTGGCGACGAGTGACTCGTCGGCGTGGGCAAAGCGCGCCACATCGACCCCGTTGAAGACCACGTCTGCGGCGACGCCGTACTCCTCGTCCAGCCGGTGCCGCCAGTGCTCACTGACCACGAAGATCTGGTCGGGTTCGTGGATCGCCGCGATCTGGCAGTTGATCAGGGCCTCGGTGGTGAAGTCGTCCATGTGATGCACCGTGCGGAGCACACGCACCGGGGCGCCCGCGTCGCGCACGCGGCAGGCCGCCCGGGCCGAGATGCAGTCCTGGGTGTGCCACACGTCGAACTGATCGGCCACCTGGGCGAGTCCGCGCTCCAGGGCATCGATGCTGTCGAAGACCTTCTGGTCCAGGGTGCCCGCGCCCGTCGGTGCCGGGAAGACCATCGTCGGGGCGGCCACGTCGCGATAGAAGCCGACCTCCGGGTCACCCAGCGTGATCACGGTGACGTCGGCACCGAGCGCGACGAGGGCTTCGGCGAGCGCCAGGGTGTGCACCACTCCGCCGCGAGCCTTGGTGGAGTAGGTGAGCAGCGCGATCCGCGGTCCAGTCATCGGCTCTCAATCATCGGTTCTGGCCCATCACTTCTGGCCCATCGGTTCTGGCCCATCGGTTCTGGCCCATCGGTTCTGGCCCATAACTTGTGGCCGGCCATCAGGAGTCATCCCGACGTTGGCTCACCAGCCGGACATCGCGCGTCGCCAGCGCACCGGCGGCCAGGGCGGCCCGGGCCGCGGTCTCGGTAACGATGCAGCCCGCCGCCAGCAAGGTCTCGCGCTGGGCGGCGAAACCTTGGGGGTCCTCGTCGGTGCCGAGGACGTAGGCCACCACTTGGGGGCCGCCGGCAGCATGGATCTCCCGGCACGCGGAGGCGAGTTGCCCCGCCGGGTCGTCGTGGGCGCCATACCCGATCACCACATCGAGCAGGATCGCCGCGACGTCGGGCTCCTGGCCGGCCTCGCGGAGCAACTCCAGGCGGGCCTCGGGGTCGATCATGGGGTGCGGGCGCCCCTGGGTGTACTCCTCCTCGCCCAGGTCCAGGCAGGTGTGGGCCCCGGCCGGAGCGGGCACGTGCAAGCGCTTGTCGAGCGGGGTGTTCGACCAGACCTCGCCGAGCACCGGGCCGAGGATCGTGAGCGCCTCATAACACAGCGTTCCGCCGGAATAGAGGCCACGCACGAGGCGGCGTTCGTCACCGAGCCGGGCGAGCGCCGCGCCCAGATCCTCCGGCAGCGAGCCGACCACATCGGGGGCGTCTTGCCCCAGCAGCGCCAGCGTCTCCAGCACGCCCCCCTCCAGCGTGTCGGCGACCCGAGCAGTGTCCGGCAGATCGAAGGTCGCCGTGGTGCCGACGTATGCCGCCACAAACGGCGTGTCTCCGGCCGCCTCCAGCACGGCCCGGGCCACCTC
>JBAQXA010000090.1:0-2141 GCA_049299195.1 Nocardioides sp. | reverse complement strand
GGCTCGCGGGGGGAGGGCTCGCGACCACGGGGGCCGTGCTGGCGACAACGGGGCTGGCGGCAACGGGGCTGGCGGCTACCGGGTTGGCAACGGCCGGCTTCGAGACCGCTGGGCTCGCAACCGCCGGGCTCGCAGCCACCGGCTTGACCGGCTCGTCGGAGGGCACCTGGAGATTGGGCAACTGCTGCGTCGCGTTGCCGTTAGACATCCCCTGCGTGCGGAAGTAATGAGCCCACGCGGGATCGACGCTGAGCGGGTCGGCGAGGAATTGTTCGTGCATCTCCTCCACCAACCACTCGTTGGCCCCGAAGTCGTCGGAGGGCTCCGGGTCTGCGTCCGCGGGAAGGGGACGGGTGGGGAGATTGGTCGCGTCTGGTCCTGCGGACTGCGCCACTGGTTGCTTCGCCTCTTCCGATGTGCGCGGACTGTCGTGGTTGGCCGTCGAAACGGGGCCGGTGTCCAACACCAGCCATACCTATCTAGGCTAACGCCACCCGCCTGGAAATGCAGGGCAGCCCACCGCTGGTGGGGCAGGGTTTGCAAAGAAGTCGGCGAGCAGGCGTCGTACGAACCGGGAAGGAGCACGGTTGTCCATGAGGAGAACCGCCTCACAACTGAGGTCTCACGCCCTCTCCGTGAGCCTGGTCGCAGTGCTCGTGCTGGCCGGAACCGGCTGCACGGGTGATGCCGACGGGCCTGCGGCGGGTCCGTCGCCCAGCTCATCTGAAGCCGCCGCGCCTGAGGACCTCACCGATGTTTCCGTGGGTCAGGTGACCGGGCAGATCGACCCCGGAGCGGCCGAGTCGGTCGCCGCCGAAGTGGGCGACCTTGTCGACGACTACCTCGACTGGGCCTATCTGGGCGACTACCCCCGCACCGACTGGTCGACTCCGGCACCCGGCTTCACCCCGAGGGCGCAGCGCGCGTTGCAGCGCGATCTGCTGCTGATGACCAATGCCGCCGAGGGCGCAGACCTCACCGCGGTCACCAGCGATGAGCGGGTGGTCTCGGTGGATGTGTTCGCCCCCAGGGGCACCCCGGCCGGTGCCACGGCGCGCTATCGAGTGACGTTCACGACCGAATCCGCCGCGGGCGAGCAGCAACGCATCGCACGCGGGCGGTTGATTCTGAGCCCCGCGGCCACAGGCGGCTGGGAGATCGTCGGCTACTACGCAGGGGAGGCGTCGTGAGATTCAGCCGTGACACATTCACCCGCGACACAAGGGCGCCGCGCCCGGCGATGAAGCGCATGATGCGCTGGCTCGGTCTTGGTTTGGCGCTTGCCCTCCTCGGGTTGGCGGTGCCGGATTCGACGGTCGCGCCGACCGAGGTCGTGTTGGTCAAGAACCAGCGCGCCTTCGGCATCGACGCCGGCAAGAAGGTCATCTGGATCCTCGCCGTCGGCTCGGATGCCCGACCGGGGGAGGACATGACCCGAGTGCGGGGCGACGCGCTCCAACTCGTCGGGATCAACACCGCCACGGGGGCGGCGACTGCGATCGGCGTACCGCGCGACTCGTGGGTCTCCATCCCGGGTGTGGGTTCACAGCGCATCAACGCGGCGCTCTATTACGGCGGCCCGCAGTTGATGGGCGAAGCGGTCGGCAACCTGGTGGGGATCCAGCCCGACTATGTGATGGTCACCAGGTTTGAGTTCTTCTCCCGCATGATCGGCTACGTCGGCGGGATCCGCGTCAACAACCCGCGCGCGTTCAGCGACACCTATCTCAAGCCCAAGGGTTTTGAGGAGGGCGACATCCACCTCGGGCCGTATGACGCGTTGGTCTTCTCGCGGATCCGCAAGACGTTGCTGCGCGGCGACTTTGATCGCTCGGCCAATCAGCAACTCACCCTACGAGGCATCCAGGCAAAGGTGCGGATGCGCGCCGCCCAGCCCGGCTTCTTGGAGGGCGGGGTGCTCACGGTGCTCAAGAACACCTCGACCGATCTGCCGCCCGCCGACCTGTTCCGGATCGCCCAGGCCGTGGCTCAGGTCGACCCAGCCAAGATCACCTCCTGCGTCGTGCAGGGGTCGATCGGCAACATCGGTGGCGCCAGCGTCGTCCTGCCCTACACCGAGATGGCTGCGTCCTACGGCGAACAAGCCCGAGACGACGCGACGATCGAGGACTGCGGCTACT
>JBAQXA010000089.1:0-2210 GCA_049299195.1 Nocardioides sp. | reverse complement strand
CTACTACCAGATGCGCTACGACACCCCCGACGCCACCGCACTGGCCACGCGCATCGCCGCGATGATGCCCGCCGACGAGCCCGTCCACCAGCACGCCAGCCGCGGCCTCGACCATGGCGCCTGGGTGCCGCTGAAGATCATGTACCCCGACGCCGACATCCCGGTGCTCCAGATGTCGCTTCCGACCCACGACCCGGTCCGGCTGCTGGCCATCGGCGAACGCCTCCGGCCGCTGCGCGACGAGGGCGTGCTCATCATCGGATCCGGCTTCTTGACCCACGGCCTGCCGTTCCTCACCGAGTGGAAGATCGACGCTGCGGTGCCAGGCTGGTCGGCCGACTTCGACGCGTGGGCCGGGGAGGCGATGGCTCGCGGTGACGTCGACGAGTTGGCCAACTACCGCACCCGAGCCCCCGGTATGCCGTACGCGCACCCCACCGTGGAGCACTACACGCCGCTGTTTGTCACCCTCGGAGCCGCGAGCACCCCGGACGCCCCCGGCATCCAGGTCGTCGACGGCTTCTGGATGGGGTTGTCCAAGCGCTCCCTCCAAGTGGCCTGACCGCCTCGCCCAGCCCGGCGCGGACTCAGCCGGCGAGTGCAAGCCGGATCAGTTCGGCGCAGCGCTCGCCGATCATCGTGGTGGGTGCGTTGGTGTTGCCGCTGGTGATCGTCGGCATGATCGAGGCGTCCGCGACCCGCAACCCCTCGACGCCGCGCACGCGCAGATCCGGCCCCACCACCGCACGGTCATCGATGCCCATCCGACAGGTCCCGACGGGGTGGTGCACGGTGGTCACGCGGCGCCGGATCTCGCGCTGCAGGTCGGCGCGCTGCAGGTCGGCGCCCGGGTGCAGCTCCTGCACCACATGCCGGGCGATCCCCGGCTGGGCCATGGCCGCGCGGATCATCTCCATCCCCTCGACGAGCACTGCCCGATCGTGCTCGGTCTCCAAGAAGTGTGGGTCGATCAGGGGCGCCGACCGTGGATCGGAATCGCTCAGCCGCACCGAGCCGCGCGAGGTCGGGGCGAGCAGGGTTGCCAAGACCGTCAGCGCGGGGCGCCCATCGATGGGCTGACGCTTCGCGGAGTCCTGGTTGGGTGAGGGATAAGCCCAAGGCAGCGCGATCAGCTGGAGGTCCGGGCGATTTCCAGCAGTCGAGCTGCGCACGAAAGCGCCCGCCTCAAAGACGGTGTTGGCCAGGAAGGTCGATCCCGGGAGGAGCGTTTCGCGCACCAGGCTGCGGGCAAAGAAGGCCGGCGTGGCGCGATAGGGCGAGTTGTCCATCAAGAACGTCATCGGCACATACAGCTGATCGTGCAGGTTCTCCCCGACCGGAAGGTCGGCCACCACGGGCAGGCCCAAGGCGCTGAGGTGATCGGCCGGGCCGATGCCGGACAGCATCAGCATCTGGGGCGAGCCAAACGCTCCGGCGGCGAGCACCACCTCGTGGCCGGCCTCGATGAACTCCCGCTCGGCAGGGTCGGACGCCGAGACGACCTCCACCCCCGTCGCGCGGCCGCCCACGACGACCACCTTGGTCACGGTCACGCCCGAATGCACGGTCAAGCGCCCGCGCCCGGGGGCGGCCGCCGTGGACCCGGCAGCAGACTCGAGATAGGCGTACGCCGAGGAGTAGCGCTGGCCCTCGCGGGCATTCTGTTGGATCACGTGGGCGCCGAGTTGGTGGTCGGCGTTGTAGTCGTCGTTGACCGGCACCCCCAGCGCGCTCGCTGCGGCATCGACAAAGGCGCGCGAGGCGTCGGTGATCGCCGGATGCCGGGTGATCTCTATGGGACCGCCGGCGCCCCGGAAGGCGGTGACGCCGCCCTCCCAGTTCTCCATCCGGCGGTAGACCTCGTTGACCGCGGCCGCATCCCAGCCGACATTGCCGGCGGCTGACCAGTCGTCGTAGTCGGCCCGGTTTCCGCGCGCCCAGATCATCCCGTTCACGGAGCTTGAGCCGCCCAGCACCCGCCCTCGCGTCGCGGGAATGCGGCGTCTGTCGGCGTGGCTCTGCGGAAGCAGTCGGTAGCCCCAGTCGAAGCGCGCCCGGACCCGGGGCTCGGCGTGCAGGAGGCTGACCATGCCCGGCTTGGCGAAGAGCCGGCCGGCGTCGGGCGGACCCGCCTCGAGCAGGATCACGTCATACCCCGCCTCGACGAGCCGCGCCGCAACCGCGCACCCGGCGGATCCGGCCCCGACGAC
>JBAQXA010000088.1:0-7580 GCA_049299195.1 Nocardioides sp. | reverse complement strand
AAGCCGTCTGCGGACCAGCCGAAAGTTCGATCCCTCCCGGACGTGCGACGAATCGGTCGCCCGGGCGACCGATCTGTCGCACGTTCCGCAAGAAGCGGCCTCGGAGCCCCGCTCTGGCCGCACAGTTACCGCGGCGATACCGGGTCGTGGCTGAGTTTCGGGATGAAACGCGACCGGGCGGCGGTGCTCGGGCCACAATCAGCCAAGGAGATCAACATGAAGCGCTGGACCATCGGGATCGTGGGGCTGCTAGCTGCCCTCGCCACGGCCTGCTCGGCAACGCCGGGCGCGACCACGAGCGAGAACCCCACCGGCTCGGCGTCAGACACATTGAATGTCGTCCTGGTCGACGACGGGATCGGGGCACTGGAGCCGCCGGAGGGTGGGACGACCTCGTGCCCCGGGTGCTCACGGTGGCCGACCCAGTTCGCCGACCACGTCGCGGAGGTGACTGGCATCGACACAACAGTGACCTCCTTGCGCGCGGGCGGGGTGCCCGAGGCGCGCGAGCTCGTGTCCGGCGACACGGACGCACGCGCCGCCCTCAAGGACGCCTCAGTCGTGGTCGTGGCGGTCGGGGCCTTCAACTCGTTGCCTTCCCCTGACACAGGCATCGGGTGCCCCTATGGCGCCACCCAGGAGCCGACGTACGCCGCGTGGGCCCGCAAAACGACCAACCCCACCTGCCTCGCGGAAATGATCAAGACCTACGGTCTGCTGTACGACAGCGTCTTCTCCGAGATCAAGAAGCTGCGAGCCGACAAGCCGACCGTGTACGTCGCCCTCAACGTGCTCGACTACAACATCGAGGTCGATGGCCCAGGCTCCCTGCTGGGTCAGGTCGAGGGTGCTGAGCGAGCCTGGGCTAAGCGGTTCGCCGTCGCTGCGAACGACAGGTGGAACGCGATGCTCGCCGAGCGCGCCAAGGCCGCCGGCTTCACGGTGGTGGACGTGTACCACGCCGTGAACGGTCCGCAGGGCATGGACCCAGGCACCCAGTTCAGCGCCGGAGGTGGTCACCCGAACCAGGCCGGTCACGACCTCATCGCCGGCCTGATCAACCAGGTGGACCTGAGCGCGCTCACGAGCTAGCAGGCCGAGGCATCAGGAGTGCCGACGCTCGTGCGCCACTCCTCGCTGCTCAGTGCACGGCCCGCCAACCGGCAGGCTTCGGCGATCCATGGACGCACGGAGTCGTCCCAGGGTGAGATCAGGGTCGAGTTCAGACGGAACGAGACAGTCTCACCCTGGGGGTCGCGGATCACACCGCGAACTGGCTGCAGTGCCCAGGTGCGACTGCCGCCCGGGCCGGTCGCGGTCAGCGTCTTCGCGTGCGCGGAGAAGGTGTGCGTCCACAGCGGGTCATCGCTGTTCTTGACCCGCATCATCTCCTGCCCGAGCACGAGGTCGAAGACGATCGTCGTTCCCTCGTCGTAGAACCCGTCCTCGCTGATCCCCCACGCCAGCAACCGGCCGTCCCGACTGAAAGCGAGGGCGTTTGGTGTGGACGAGGTAGGGATTATCCGGGTGATCGCCAGACTGCGCGCGTCCAGGACCTCGACATCCAACGGGGTGGAGACAGCAAGGGTGCGGCCGTCGGGAGAGATCGCGGCGAAGCCGGGCAGTTCCTGTGCGGCGCCAAGGCCGCTAACAGTCACTGCCGCCAGCCGCCTTCCAGACTCTTCCGCGTACGCCGTGACCCGTGAGCGGCTCGCATCGATCCGGATCCGTCTACTCCCGGTCGACGGGAGCACTGCCGACTGTCCGAGCACCATTCCGTTGCTCGAGCGTGGTGTCGGGTCCGCGGAGACCAGACGGGGGAATCGTGCGAAGACCTCGAGTGCGTGCCGCCTGGTGGCCTCCGAGTCGTCCATGCTGAGGGCCTGGGCCGCGAGCGCGAAGGCCACTGTCGGGTTGCGCGCGGTCTCGGCGACCGCACCGATGCGCAGCGCCTCGCTGCGGCTCTCGGCCGTCTGGGCGGCGTCGCGGGCCGCTCGTGCGGTGTCGGTCTGACGAACGGAGACGACGGACGCGCCGACCGCCGCGACCAGGAGGACCGCCCCCACCCCGAGGGCAACACGCTGCCGCGCGTTCGCCCGGCGTTGAGTGGCGAGGAGTTCTCGGGTACGCCGCAACTCCTCCTCGGCATGGGCATCGGACGCGGCCAGGAACTCGCGCTCGACGTCGGTCAACCGGTGTTCATGGGCCCTCGCCCACCTCACAGCGGTGTCGAGCCGTACGCCGCGATACAGGGCATCGGGGACCCGGTCGAGCCGATCCCACTCCAGGGCCTCGACCGACAGGTGGCGGAGGACCCGCTGCCCCTCGCGATCCTCTTCGAGCCAGCGCACCAGACGAGGCCAGTGCCGAGCAAGGGCCTCGTGGGCGAGCTGCAGGTCGCCTCTCTCGGTCACGCCGAGCAGTCGCTCCGCCAGGAGTCGGTCGATGACGCCGTGGTCAGGAACCGTCGACCTCGCGACGCTGACCCGCACTGGACTGCCGACCTCGGAGGTGACCAGCCGGAGGAACAGCGCGTGAACCCGCTCCTGATCCGCGGGGTCGAGGTCCTGATAGACCCCCTCCGCCGTAGCTGCAATCGCCTCGCGGACCCCGCCTGAGGCCTGATACCCCGCCACGGTGAGGCAGTTTCCCTCCACTCGCTGACAGGTCCTGACCAAGACGTGCGAGAGCAGGGGCAGGGCATTCGTCTCGCCACCGCAGTCTCGGATGAGCAACTCCACCAGACCCGGCTCGAGCCGTAGCCCCACCTGCTTCGCCGGACCCTCGATGGCCTGGCGGAGCCCGGCGTCGTCAAGAGGGCGGAGGACGGACAAGCCTGCGCGTTCGAGGATGGCGACGAACCCACCGTAGGCAGAGAGCGCGTCCAGATGGTCGGTGCGTGTCACCACGACGACCTGCCCGGGGTGCGCGGCGAGGCGCGCGAAGAACTTCTCCGCCTCGACTGGGTCGACACCCGCGATGACCGCCTCCTCCACCTGGTCAATCACCAGCGCCACGTCCGGATCGACCTCACCGAGCGCCGCCAACGGATCGGAGCCGGGCGTGAGCACCCTGACCGTCGCGAGGCGAGGAACAAGGCCTGCCCGCACGAGCGACGACTTGCCGCTGCCGGACATCCCGGCCACGACCAACCTGTTCGTCGCCTCCAGGCGGCTGAGGCAGGAGGCAATGTCCTCGTCACGACCGAAGTAGACCGCTGCGTCCTCCGGCTGGTAGGCGAGCAGTCCCGGCCACGGACAGACCCCCAGAGGATCGGCCGGTTGGACATCCAGGCCGGGGTCCTGGCGCAGAATCGCCAGCTCCAGCGCCACTACCTCGGGGCTCGGGTCGATGCCCAGGTCAAACCTGAGGGCGGATCGAAGGTGGCCCAGCGCGGCCAGGGCGTCCGCCTGCCTCCCGGCGGCGTACAGCACCCGCGCGAATACCACCCAGCGCGCTTCACGGAAGGGCGTGAGTTCGGCCAGCCGGCGCGCCTCCTCCGCCACCTCCACAGCTCGACCGGCGGCGAGCATCGCCTCCAGATACAGGTCCCGAGCGGCCTCTAGGAGGCCCTCCAACCGGGTGGCCTCGGCTTCCGCCGGCGGCCAGTCCCCTAAGTCGACGAACGGCGTCCCGCGCCATAGCGCCAACGCCTCGGAGCTCTCGCGAGCCGCCCGGTCCGCCCACCCCACCGCGAACGACTCCCGAGCCCTGCTCACGCGATTCTCGAAGCTCGTCGAGTCCAACGCGTCGTCGGGCAATTCGAGCCGGTAGCCGCCCGCCTCGGTCACAATCGCGCTCTCGCCCAGTGCCCGGCGCAGCCGGACTACGGCCCCCTGCACGACTTTTCGGTAGGACGCGGGCGGGTCATCCCCCCACAACGCGCGCCCGATCCCCTCGGCCGGCACCGTGGCGCGCCGGTGCACGACCAGCACCCCCAGCACGGCTCGATCACGGGGCTGCAGCTCATCCCGCCCGGCGACCCCGGTCGGGCCCAGGACCGTGATCCACATGGCCCCACTGTCACAGACCTGGCCGGGCCTTGTCAGCCCATAATCCCGTCGGTCCGTCAGGCTCCGAATCGCCGTTGTCCGGTCTGGCGTGAGATCCAGGGGAATGCCGGGACACTCACTCTTGAGCGACTACCTGCCCACCTGCGCACCCAAGAGACCCACCCGAAACCCCCGAAATGAACAACACCCGGACCGGCATTCGCAGGCCCAAGTGTCCGCGATGTCCTGAGAGATCACACGGTCGGCCTGACAGGATTTGAACCTGCGGCCCTTGACCCCCTGGGCTGGTCGGCCTTGCTGCCGATCGTCTTCGGTCACCTTCGGTCGTCTCGATCTACACGGAGACCGGCGACAAGCCGACCCGTGCAGAATGCCTGATGGTGCTTGTCACCTACGGGGCCTCTGTTGTTCCAGATGAGCTCTCCATGGGTCACGCCGAGTCACCGGCGCTTCGGCGCGCTGCCGCGCTTCGCCTGTGGAGCCAGGCTGAGCACCAGGGACTTCACAACGTCGGTCAGTGGCTCGCCAACGGCCGATTTGAAGTTGAACCCAATGAGCTGCAGGACCGTTAGAGTTTCCACCGACACGAGCGTCTTCAGCGCCGCAACAACCTCGTTGTCCCTTGCCCCGGAGAGTCCCATAAGGGTCTCGACGGTCGGTATCACCTTGTCCGTGATGTACTTGATTTCCTCCGCCGTGATCGTTTGCGACACCAGTTGCTCCTGTAGCGCGTTCGCGATCCCGACCAGCTCGCTGCGGTCAGAGGACAGCTGGTTGATGATGTCGACCAACTCGGTGATCGTCTCTTCGTTCTGCTTTTGTGCCCGAGCGGTCTTCACTCGCGTCTGGATCGCACTGGCGGTGTTTCGAGCGGTCACTTCCGTGAACGTGGCTAAGACCGTAGTGAGGGCGGGGTCAATCACGGCTGCTCCTTGTTGGTTGTGCCGATCTGGAACGAAGGCGCTTCGAGTGCGGCCGCTACTGCCTCAAACTCGGCGAGGGCCGCTGAAAGTTCGTCGACGATCTCTCGGGCGATGACCGCGGGCGCAGGGAGGTTGTCGAGGTCTTCGAGCGACTCGTCGCGGAGCCAGGTGATGTCGAGGTTGACCTTGTCACGGGCGAGAAGCTCGTCGTAGGTGAAGGAGCGCCAGCGGCTCTCTTCCCCGCCGTCCTCGCGGGCGTCGCGGTTGCCCGCCCTGTACAGGTCAACGAACTCATCAAGGTCGGCGCGGCGCAGCGGCTTCTGCTTGAGGGTGAAGTGCTGGTTGGTGCGGAAGTCGTAGACCCACAGCTTGCTGGTCCACGGCGTCTCCGAAGCCGGCTTCTTGTCGAAGAAGAGCACGTTGGCCTTGACGCCGGTGGCGTACCAGATGCCGGTGGGTAGGCGGATCATCGTGTGGAAGTCGAAGTCGCGCAGCAGGCGCCTGCGCAGCGTCTCGCCGACGCCGCCCTCGAAGAGCACGTTGTCAGGCATGACGACAGCAGCCCGACCGTTGATGTCGAGGATCGTCATGATGTGCTGGAGGAAGTTCATCTGCTTGTTCGCCGTGGTGACGACGAAGTCCTGACGCTCGATCTCGGCGTCATCGCGTGCCTCGCGCCCGTCGGCACCGACCATGGTGATCGAGGACTTTTTGCCGAATGGCGGGTTGGTCAGGACGATCGGCCAGCGCTTGCCGGGGTCGGCGATGAGGGCGTCGCGCACCTCGATCAGCGACTCGCCGTCCGGTGTGCCGATGCCGTGCAGCATCAGGTTCATGGCCGCGAGCCGGGCGGTGCCATCGCTGATGTCGAAGCCGTGGGCGAAGGAGTCGCGCAGGTGGTCACGCTCGGGCGGAGTCAGCTTCTCAGCGTCACGGGCGGCGTACTCGTGAGCGAACAGTAGGAAGCCCCCTGTGCCGCAGGCAGGGTCGACAACGGAGTCCTTGGGCGTCGGCTGCACAACGTCGACGATGGCCTTAATGAGCTCGCGCGGCGTGAAGTACTGCCCCGCGCCGGAGCCTTGGTCGGAGGCTCCCTTGGAGAGCAGCTCCTCGTATACGTCTCCGGTGAAGTTGGTGCCGCCCGCCGACCAGTTCTCCTGACCGATGAGGTCGACGACGAGCTTCTTGAGCAGTGCGGGATCTTGGACGCGGTTCTGCGACTTGCGGAAGATCGTGCCGAGCGTGCCCGGCTGGCTGGCGAGACCGGCGAGGATCTGGGAGTAGACGGTCTCCAGCTCCTGGCCGTCGGCGTCCAGGAGCCGCTGCCACGAGTACTCCTCCGGCACGATCACCTGTGGCGCAAGCTTCCGGGTCGCCCGCTCGTGGGCCATTTTCAGGAACAGTAGGTAGGTGAGCTGCTCGGTGTATTCGATGACTCCAACACCGGCATCGCGCAGCACGTTGCGGTAGGTAATGAGCTTGTCGATCAAGCGGCGGGCGTCAGACACAAAGCCAGTCTGGCAGCACCCGAGGTGGGTGCCGCCCATGTCGAAGTGTGTCGGCCGAACCTCGATGAATACCTCGCTCAGAAGGCGACTGACGCAGGCAGTCTCACGATCGCGCTCTTGAAGGGCCGCAAGGTCTCGGTGAAGTTCCTCCGCAGCGCCGACCCCGACACGCGGTGGAGCGTCTACCAGTGTCTCGTCTCCGAGCAACGACACAACGGGCTGCTCTACGCGCTGATCGAAGGACGCTGGTTCGCTGTCGCCGACTCGCTGGTCACGCAGGTCGACACGGCCATCGCCGCGATTCCGCTGGCAAGCGTCACCCTTCCGGATGGACTGCCTGGTGAGTCCGAGGGCGACTACAACGCACGCGCCGCAGCCGCATCGTCCGACCTTACCCTGCTCGACAAGAAGCTTGTTGCCCCCGACGGCTCCACGACACGGATCGAGTTCTGCGACCTGTTGAGCACCGACGGCCCATTGGTGCACGTTAAGGGGAAGTCACGCTCATCGACCCTGAGCCACCTTTTCGCTCAGGGCCACGTTTCCGCAGAGGCCATGGTCGACGGAACACTCCGCGATCAGGTGCGGTCCGCGATCCAGAGCGCTGCCGGAAACAAGGGACGCGACCGGATGGTTGGACCGCGTGCCGCCGAGCACAGCGGGCATTGACCGCGACAAGGTCACGATCACCCACGCGGTCATCGCCAACTCGAAGGCAATGGGGGTTGAGTGGCTGCCGTTCTTCAGCCGGCTGACCTGGATGCAGACCGTGCGCGACCTCAACCGTCTTGGATTTACCAAGATCGCTCTCGCTCGAGTACCCGTCGCGGCAGCGCCATAGTCAGGCCACCGACCGCACCCTCGCGCTCAGTTCTCCCGAGAATGCAGCGGTTAGCAGGGCGCGCCTGAGAGAAGCCGATCGCGTGGAGGCCCGCGCAAGTTCATCGTCGAGGCGCGCGGCCGCTGACCGGACGCCGTCCCAGGCCTGCACAATCCTTCGCTGCGTGGCGAGCGGCGGGATCGGGATGGGAAAGCGCTGTATCGCGGCCTTGTTCAGCGCCTGCTGCTGGCCGCCCGAGCCAGCACGACGGGTTTCGAGATACCGCTCTGCCAGGTACCCGTAGACGTACTCGGGC
>JBAQXA010000087.1:0-1699 GCA_049299195.1 Nocardioides sp. | reverse complement strand
AGCACCAGCAAAAGTGCCACGACCACGAGCAGTTGGAGCAGCGACAGGGCGGCGGCCGCGGGCAGATCGAGCAGGTTGGTGGTCAGCAGGTAGATCTCGGTCTCGACGGTCGCATAGCGCAGACCGCCCAGCGTGAGGACGACGCCAAACGCGGTCGCGCAAAACAGGAAGACCACGCTCGCGGCCGCGCCGATCGAGCGGCGCAGCGCCGGCCAGGTGATCGTGGTGAGCACCTGCCAGGGCGAGGCACCGAGCACGGCGGCCGCCTCGGCCGGGCGAGGGTCGAGCGCCTCCCAACTCGCTCCGACCGCGCGCACGACCACGGCGATGTTAAAGAAGGCCAGCGCGGCGATGATCGTCAGCGGCGAGCCGTCCAACTCCCACCCGCCGAGCGGCCCACCCTCGGCCAACAACTGCCGGAAGCCGACCCCCACGACGACGGTTGGCAGGACAAAGGGCACGAGCAGCACCGCCCGCAGAAGGCGCACCCCCGGGAAATCCACGCGATGAGTCAGGTAGGCCGCCGGCAAGCCCAACGCGAGCGACAACAGCGTGCCGGCCACCGCCGACCAGAGGGTGAACCACACCACCCGCCCCGTGCGCGGCCGGGTGAGGACCTCCCACACAGCCCCGGCATCGAGTCGCCCGTCGGGCCAGAAGCCGCGGCCGATCATCCCCGCGACCGGCAGCAGGAAGAAGACCGCGAAGACCGCGACCGGAAGGGCCGCGGCCGCGGCGATCGTGAGCCAGCGCTTCACGTGGTCCGGCCGCCCGTCACCGGGTGGTGATGTCGGTCCAGGCGCGCAACCAGTCGTCCCGCCCGGCGCTGATCTCGCCCGGATCGAGCGACACCGGCGCCGTCGGCTGCTGGGCGTATGCCGCCCACTCGGCCGGGAGGGGCGTGTCGGCGCGCACGGGGAAGACGTACATGCTCTCCGGCAGGGCCGCCTGGACCTCGGGGCTGAGCAGGAACTCGATTAACTGCTCGGCGCCCTTGGGGTTTGCCGCGCCGCTGAGCACCCCGGCGTACTCCACCTGCTGGAAGCAGGTGTCGAGGAGCGCCTTGGTCGTCGACTTGCCGGTCTTCGGGTCGATAGTGAAGGCGGGCGAGGAGTCGTAGGAGACGACGATGGGGCGCTTCCCGCTCTTGCCGCCCTGGGTGAAGTCGACGTAGTAGGCATCGGACCAGCCCGAGGTGAGCTTGACCCCGTTGGCCATGAGTTGTCTCCAATAGGTCTCGAAGCCGGTCACGGCACCACCCCAAGAACCGTCTGCGGAGGAGTCGGGGGGGCCGAATTTGGCGATCGTCGCGAGCAGGAACGCCAGGCCCGGTGAACTGGTGGCTGCGCCGGGGACGACCATCAGGTTGCGGTAGCGCTTCTGGGTCAGGTCGGCCAGTGTGCGGGGCTCGGGGATCCCGCGCTCGGCGAACCAGCCGGTGTCGATGTTGACGCACACGTTGGCGTTGTCGATCGGGATCACCCGCTGCTCACCGCCCGGCAGCGCGAAGTCGGCGGCACCTGCGGGAAGCGTCACGTCGGCGTCGGCGAAGACGCCGGCCTCTAGTGCGCGGCTCGCGAAGGTGTTGTCGACGCCGAAGGCCACATCGCCGGTCGGGCTGCCCTGGGTGAGGACGAGTTTGTTGGTGAGGGTGCCGGCGTCGCCGGCCGCGCGGACGTCGAGGGTCAGGCCGGTCTGC
>JBAQXA010000086.1:0-2075 GCA_049299195.1 Nocardioides sp. | reverse complement strand
CGGATGGTCCGGGTGATCCGCCTGGACGCGCCCCGGCGCTAGGTGCTGCAGCCCTAGGTACGGCGGCGCTAGAGGCCGAGCAGCCTCCGCGCGTTGCCGGCATACAGATCAGGCAGGAGGCTCCGCGGGAGATCCGCTCCGCTGATGTGCCAGTTGCCCTGGATGGGGGGCTCACCGGCGGGTCCGTAGTCGAAGTATTCGTCGGGCGTCTCCAGGAAATGCCACCAGCGCCGCACCTGCTCGAGGTCGAGCGGGAAGCAGTCGGTGCCGAAGAGCACCCGGTCCGGGAAGGACGACACGAACTCGCGGAAGGCGCGCGGTTGGCGGCCCAACTCACCGAGCCGACCACCCGTGTCGACGTTGAAGTTGGGCAGCCGGGTCAGCGCGCGCCCGACGGCGCCGAGGTCCTCGGCATGGCCGCCCACGTGGGCGCCGATAAAGGTGGTGCCGGGCGCCGCCGCCACCAGTCGGTGCAGCCCCGAGATCAGGTCGTCGAAGCTCGGGAATCCGGGGCCGCCGAACCACCACGACGGCATCCCGGCCAACTCATCGAGGCGCTCGTTGTGCTCGTCGAGCGGTTCAAAGAAGGCAACCGGGTCTGCGGTGTGGATCAGCACCGGGAGGCCGAGTTCGCCGGCTAGGCGCAAGACGCCGACGACCCGATCGTCGTCGGGAGCAACCAGCGCCCCCGTTGCGTCGCGGACGCTCAGGCCGATGTCCTTCCAGACCTTGACCCCGCGCGCCCCACGCGCGACCGAGTCGGTCAACTGCTCGGCGAGCGCGGTGTGGCACTCAGGCGAGCGCTCGTCGCCGAGCCCCAGCAACGACCAGTCGAGGTGGCAAAACGTGACGACCTTGCCCGGCAGCGCCCGGTCGTAGCGCTCCACGTTGGCCGACAACTCCTCCCCCCAGCGCCCGTCCAGATTGACCACGGCATCGAGATGCGCGGCCGCCAGCATGTCGGCCAACTCGGCGGCCGTGCCCCCGAGGAAGCTGCCATCCTCAGACAGCCAGAGACCCAGATGGTTGTGGATGTCGACGCCGGCAACGGCCGGCTGAGCGGGTGCGCTGCGGCGTACGACCAGCTGCGGCCGCGGCCAGGTGCGCCTGCTGACCGGCTCGTCGCCCTGCCCGACCATCGGCCGCATATCTGCCATGGGGCCATCTTGCCGCTTGCTCCGAGATGCCGCCCAAGCGTGCGCTCGTGGTTGCGCATTTCCCGACGGTCCTTTACGCCGACCGGGCGGCTAGGTCTCACTAGGGCTGTGAGCAGCAGCCGCACTGAGATCAAATCGCAGCCAGCCGTCTGGGAGCATGCCCTGGCGCATGCTGGCGAACTGCACGCAATCCTGCCTCCGGCCGGGGCGCGCGTGTTGTTCTTCGGATGCGGCACGTCCGCCTTTGTCGCCCGGGCGGCCGCGCACCTGCGCGAGCACGCCGGCCAAGGCGAGTCCGACTGGGCCTTCGCCTCCGAGCTCCCCACTCATCGCACCTATGACTATGTCGTGGCGATCACCCGCTCAGGCACCACGACCGAGGTCCTGGATGCGCTCGGCAGCCCGCAACTCTCCGCGCACCGCGTGGTGGTGACCGGAGTGGTCGACGCGGTCCCGGCCGGCCTGGCCGACACGGTGGTGGATCTGGGCTTCGCCGACGAGGAGTCGGTGGTGCAGACGCGCTTCCCGACCACCGTCTTGGTCCTCCTCAGGCACCTGCTCGGCGAGTCGCAGACCGCCGTGGTGGCCGAGGCGAGCAGGGCACTGGCCCGGCCGCTGCCCGTTGCGGTCGCCGACTACGGCCACTTCGTCTATCTCGCGCGCGGCTGGGGGCTGGGGCTGGCCGATGAAGCCGCGCTCAAGATGCGCGAGGCCGCCCAGGCCTGGGCGGAGAGCTTCCCGGCGATGGACTATCGACACGGCCCCATCGCCGCGGCAGATCGGCAGACGCTCGTGGTCGCCCTGACCGATCTCGACGCCACGCTCCGCGCCGACATCGAAGCAACCGGGGCGACCTTTGCAAGCCTGGCTGAAGATCCCGTCGTCCGGCTGGTGCAGTGCCAGCGACTGGCCATCGAC
>JBAQXA010000085.1:0-8498 GCA_049299195.1 Nocardioides sp. | reverse complement strand
TCGCCCAGGCGGCGCAGGGTGAGCCGGGTGCTGCGAGCAGCGTCGGCTTCGAGGGCCGCAAGGCGGCGGGCTTCGGCTTCGTCGGCCACGTCGGGGGCGATGTGGTGCAGGATTCGGGCCGCGAGCCGAGCCAGGGTTCGTGGCCCGTGGTCGGCGCAGTACCCGATCAGGGTGGTCTCGGCGAGATCGCGGATCTCGGGCCCGGTCTCGGCGGGGAGGGCATCCAGGCCGCGGGCGATCACCACGGCCTGGGCCGGGTTGGCGATGCCCTCGCGGAGGGCGGCACCCAGGTGGGCGTAACGACGGTCCACCGCATCGGCGAGAGCCTGGTCGGCACGGGCGTCCTCGATCCGCGTCCGGGTGTGCCACGCCAGCCATGACCCCACATCGCGCGAGGCAGTCTCAGCAGCGACATCATCGGCGGTCGCGAGGACCCGTAGCCGCAGCTCGACCAGTTGCCCCTCCACCCGTGCCAGCGCCTGCAACGCTTCGGCCTTGTCCGGGGTGGACATAAACACCGGGTTGACCGACTCCACCCCCTTCAACACCTCGGCAACCTCCCCCGCGGCAACCACGATCGGGTGCAGCGCCACGTGGGGCGTGAACTCGTCGGTCATCTCGGGGGCCTCCTTGGTGCGTGCATACAGTATGGCAGAAGGGTTGTTCTAGAACAAGTGTTCGAGTCAAGAAATGTCAGGGAATGACGGCCGCCGGCGACCTCCACCCTGAGTCCCGCACATCGGCACCTAGGTCGGATGTGTCGGCGGAGCGTCCTGCCTAGGGTCGACCCATGATCTGTGACAGGCTCGCGCCGTGAGCGCCCCGGAGAACCCCTACTTGCGGCGACCCGCCTCCCCCTCGACTAACGGCGGATCAGCCAACGCCGACGACAACTGGTGGCCCGAGTTAGCCGTCGGCGCTGTGGTCTGCGCGCTGCTGATCCCGTCGTGGGCCGCGCTCACGGCGTCGGTTTACGCTCCCAGCCAGCGCGGCTTTCTCCTGATCGCCGGACTACTGCTCATCGCTACGCCCCTCTTCCGTCGCGCCCCCGCCATCGGACTCGCCTTCGTGTGGGTCATCGGCGTACTGCACTTGATGGTGCCGCAGCCGCCCTTCGTCGCCGAGTTGATGGTGGCCCTCGTGGCCTTCGGGTGCGCCCGCTACGGCAGCCAGGTCCTGCTCTGGGTCAGCGCCGCGTCGATCGGTGCTTCGATCCTGCCCGCGGCGCTGTTATGGGTGATGTGGCTGCGTCAAGGGTGGATTCCGCTGTACCGCAGGATCCCGTGGGCCGAGGGCGTTGCCCCGGTCGCGGTCTTCCTGCTGGGCCTCGTGGCGTGGGTGCTGTTTCTCCTCGTCCCGTGGTTGATCGGCTTCTCGCTGCGGTCGCGGGGCGAATCGGTCGCCGCCCAGCGCGACCGCGGGGTCGCCGAGGCCGCCCAGCAGCATGCGATCGCCGAAGCGACCCACGCCCGCGAGGTCGCCGAACTGAAGGAGTCGCAGACCCAGTTGGCCCGAGACGTCCATGATGTGGTGGGTCACTCGCTCGCGGTGATCCTGGCCCAGGCCGAGTCGGCGCAGTTCGTGCCCGAGTCCGACACCGCCAAGCAACGTCAGATCCTGGCCGACATTGCGACGTCCGCACGACAGTCCCTCCAAGATGTGCGGAATGTGTTGAGCCGGACCGCCGATGGTGCCGCCACCGCCCCGGCGGCCGAGGTACGGCCGGGCGGACTCGACCGGCTCATCGACGGGCTCCGCGTCGCCGGCAACGACGTTCGCTCGACCGTGGTCGGGATGCCCCAGCCCTTGCCCCCCGAGCTCGACGCGGTGGGCTACCGCGTGATGCAGGAGATGCTCACCAACGCCCTCAAACACGGCAAGCGCGGAGAGCCCGTCTGGGTCGAGCAACACTGGTCCGATCCCGATCGCGAAGGCGATGACCTGCGGCTCGAAGTGCGCAACCTGGTCGCCGAGACCGAAGAGACTCAGCCGATCAGCGCTGGGCTCGGATTGAAGGGGATGCGCGATCGCCTCTCCTCGGTGGGTGGGCACCTCGACGTACGCCGGCGCAACGAGGCCGACGTCGGCCTCACCCACACCGTGACCGCATGGCTGCCCAGGCGAGTGCGATGACCCAGGGAGAAGGTTCCAACGGCACCAGGGAGATCCGCGTCCTCCTGGTCGATGACCAGGCGCTCTTTCGCGCCGGTGTTGCGGTGATCATCGACGCCCAACCGGGGATGCGCGTGGTCGGCCAAGCCGCCGACGGCCGCGAAGCCATCGCGGCGGCCGAGGAGGTCACCCCCGATGTCGTGCTGATGGACATCCGGATGCCGGTGCTCGATGGGGTGGAGGCCACCCGCGAGCTCTTTGCCCCGGCGCGCGTGGCCGCGCGGCAACACCCGCTCAGCGTGGTGGTGCTCACGACCTTCAATCTCGACGACCGGGCCGCCACCGCGATCCGCTATGGCGCGAGCGGCTTCCTCCTCAAGGACGCCACGCCTGTGCAGCTCGCCGAAGCCATCCGGACGGTGTATGCCGGCCACGCCGTGCTGGCTCCCACCGACCTGGCCACCTTGATGACGGGTCAGTTTGGTGGCGCTCCGACCACGCCGCCGCCGGCGGCATACGACCGGCTGAGCGAGAAGGAGCGGGTCGTCTTCCGCGCGGTGGCGCGTGGCCTCTCCAACGCGGAGGTGGGCGCCGAGATCTTCGCCAGCGAGTCCACCGTGAAGACGCACGTCGGGGCGATCCTGCGCAAACTCGACCTCCGCGACCGCGTGCAAATCGTCGTGTTCGCCTACGAACACGGCCTGGCCTGACTGACTGCGCCGACTAGGGCGGGCTCAGGACTACTGCCCGCGGACCGCCGCGCCCTTGTCGAGGGCGGTCTGCCGCAAGGCGGCCTGGAAGTCGGTCATCGCCGCCTGCACGGCTGGGTCGGCGATCCCGAGGATCCGCGCGGCCAGCAGGCCCGCATTGCGCGCGTTGCCGACACCCACCGTCGCGACCGGGACCCCAGCCGGCATTTGCACGATCGAGAGCAGCGAGTCCATCCCGTCCAGATGCTTGAGAGGCACCGGCACGCCGATCACCGGCAGCGGGGTGAGGGAGGCGAGCATCCCGGGTAGGTGCGCGGCACCACCCGCACCGGCGATGATCACGCGCAGGCCGCGGGCTGCCGCCTCGCGCCCGTAGGCAACCATCTCCTCCGGCATCCGGTGGGCCGAGACGACGTCGGCCTCATAGGCAACGCCGAACTCGGTCAGCGCCTCGGCCGCCGCCTGCATCGTGGGCCAATCGCTGTCGGAGCCCATCACGATGCCGACGAGCGGCGTCTCCGGTGCGGTCACGTCGTCACTCACTTTCGTTGCCGAGAGAGCCATCGAACCACGCGGCCGCGTGCCTGGCCCGCTCCAGGCAATCCGCGAGATCATCGCCATAGGCGTTGACGTGGCCGACCTTGCGGCCCGGCCGCAACCCCTTGCCGTAGAGATGCACGCGCAGGTGCGGATCGCGGGCCAGCGCGTGGGGATAGCCGTCGAAGAGCCGCCCGGTCTCGTCCGGCCCGCCGAGGATGTTGACCATCACGGTCCAGCGAGCGCGCGCCACCGGAGCGCCGAGCGGCAGATCGAGCACCGCGCGCAGGTGGTTCTCAAACTGCGAGGTGACCGCCCCATCCTGGGTCCAGTGACCGGTGTTGTGCGGGCGCATCGCCAACTCGTTGACCAACACCCGCCCATCGGTGGTCTCGAAGAGTTCGACCGCCAAGATGCCGGTCACCCCCACCGCACCCGCGATCGTCAACGCGATCTGTTGCGCCTCCCCGGCGAGCACCTCGCTGAGGTCGGGTGCGGGCGCGATGACCTCGCGGCATACCCCGTCGCGTTGCAGCGACTCCACCACCGGGTAGGCCGCCGCCTGTCCGCTCGGGGAGCGTGCCACCAGGGCAGAGAGCTCGCGCCGGAAGTCGACCGGCTCCTCGACCAGGAGCCCCACGCCCGAGGCGGCGGCGACCGCAAAGCCTTCGGCGCAGTCAGCCTCATCCGCGCAGAACCAGACGCCCTTGCCGTCATAGCCCCCGCGGGTGGTCTTGAGCACGCAGGGGAACCCGAACGCCTGCACCTCGGCCACCGAAGTGACCACCGCGTTGCGCGGGCACGGTATGCCGAGCTCCGCCAACCGGGCGCGCATCACCGCCTTGTCTTGCGCATGCACGAGCGCGTCGGGCCCGGGGCGCACGGCGAGCCCGGTCGCGGCCAGCGCGTGGAGGTGCTCGGTGGGGACGTGTTCATGGTCGAACGTCACGACGGAGGCCCCGGCGGTGACCTCGCGCAGCGTGGCCAACTCCCGGTAGTCCCCCACAGAGTGGTCCGGGATCACCTGGGCCGCGGAGACCCCTTCGGCCTCGGCGAGCAAGCGCAGCGGGAGGCCGAGCGCGGCGGCCGGCTCAGCCATCATCCGGGCCAACTGCCCCCCACCGATGATGGCAATAAGGGGCGCTGACTCAGACACGCAGTCATCGTAGTTGTGGGCGCCGGCCTCGGCGTGCCGAGGCCCAGCGGGGTCAGTTGGCCGGATCGACCTCAAAGCGGAGGCCTTCGCCTCGGATCGTCCTGATCAGGGTGGGCCGCCGCGGGTCGTCGCCGAGCTTGCGACGGACCCAGCCGAGATGGACATCGATGGTCTTGGTGGAGGTCCAAAACGTGGCTCCCCAGACCTCTCGCATGAGCACGTCCCTGGTGACGATCTCCCCGGCGTGGGAGATCAGCGCCTCGAGCAGGTCGAACTCTTTGCGCGAAAAGGCCAGTTCCTGGTCTCCCCGCCATACTTGCCGGGTCGTGGGCGACACCCGGACGTCTTGAGCGATTAACACCGCTACACGGTAAATACGACAAAGGGAAAGCGCCCGCGTTTTCGGAAAATCAGCGTGTGGTCCAGACCACATTTCCGGCCGTTACGCCTGCATAGAGGCCTCTCAGCGGCGGCGGACGACGACCGGCTCGACCTCGCCGAAGCCCCGAACCGGGCGGGCTGGCAGCGCCTGCGTATCAAAAATCTCCGGCGACAACAGGTCGGCGGTGGCGTGATCGCTGACCACGCGATTGCGCCGAGCAACGGTCGTCAACCGCGCCGCGAGGTTGACCGGCGGGCCGAAGACATCACCGAGGCGCATCGTGATCGCACCGGTCGCCATCCCGATTCGCACATCGGGCAGGCGCGGGTCGCGCCCGATCACCCGCAAGATTCCCTCCGCGGCGCTGACTGCCCCCGCGGCATCGTCGTGGACGAAGAGCACCGAGTCGCCCAGGCTCTTGATCACCCGGCCGCCGCTGCCCGCCACCGCGTCCCCGCAGCGACTCTCGAAGACCTCGACGAGGTCGCCGATGTGGTCTTCGGGCAGCGTGTTGGACAACGCCGTGAAGCTCACCATGTCGGCGAAGGCGACCGTCAGCGTCGTCGTATTCAACGACTCCTCGGCCGCACCCAGCGCCTCGATCCGAGCCACCGCCGCCGCGAGATGCCGCCGCCACGCATAGACGAGCAGGTCCTCAAACGGCCGCTCCACGTTGTCGATGAGCCGAATCGCCGCATGCAGGCGGGTGTTGTCGCCCTCCCCCGGCTCGCTGAACTCCTCCAGGCGACCCACGAGCGTGCCCACCTGCCAGTCGGCCAAGCGCGCCATCGTCTGCCCGGTCGCCCGCACGAGGGCCAAGGTCGTGTCGAAGTCGACCTCGCCCCCCTCGATGCCCTCCATCACCGTGCGCAACGCCCCGGCATCGGCGCGAGTGAACGCCGGCCGGTCACCGGCGTACTCCGGGAAGCCGAGCGCCCGCCACAGCCGTCGCGCCTGATCGAGGGTCGCTCCGGTCTCCGCCACGATCTGTTCGGGCGTCAGCTCCGGGCGGTCACGAAGGATCGCAGCGAGGAGATCCTCAGGTGCCGTCATGGCGCCCGTGGAGCTCGTCCAGCAACCCGTTGATCGCCCGGTGCGCGTCGGCCACCTGGGGGATGTCGGTGAGCTGGACCGAGCCGTTGGTGCTGGCGTCGCTGATGATCAGCGTGCCGCACCCAAGCACCCGATCGATGAGGCCATGCTCGAAGGCGACATCGCTGACGCGGGCCAGCGGGATGTCGTGGCCGCGCCGGGTGAGCACGCCAGAGCGCGTGATGAGTCGTCGGTTGGTGAGCGCGTAGGTCGTGGTCAGCCAGCGCAAGAGTGGCAGGACGAACAGCCAGATGATGCCCACGATCGCGATCGCCCACACCGCCCAGGTCGCCGCCCCCGCGGGCACCATGCCCGTGATCACGACAGCCGCCGCCAACACGACCACCAGCGCAATCAGCGGCAGCAGCATGGCCTTCGCATGGGTGCGTGTCTCCAGCACCACTCGTTCGCCGTCACTGAGCAACTTAGGTGAGATCGCCACGCCCCGATCCTCTCACCGCGCGGGCCGGACGTGAACCACATCACCCGCCGCCACCGCAGTTTCCCCCTCGGTATGCCGCACCAACAGGCGGCCGAACCGGTCGATGTCGACTGCCTCACCGACGAGCGGCGCGCTCGCGGGCAGTTCGACGCGCACCTGCTGGCCCAGGGTCCGACACCACTGCCGATAGCCCGCCCGCAGGGTGTGCCCATCGCTATGGGAGGCCACATACTCGTCGTCCCATGCCCGCAGCACAGCCGCGAGCACGTCGAGCCGAGAGACCGTGCCCTCGGTGACCAAGCGCAACGACGTGGCCGTCGGCACCGGCAACTCCGCGCTCGTCTGGTCGATGTTGATCCCGATGCCGAGCACGGCCGCCGGGCCGCGGTCGGTCTCCACCCGCTCGAGCAGCAGTCCGGCGACCTTGCGCTCGACGCCGTGGTCCCAGACCAACACGTCGTTGGGCCACTTCACCCCGACCTCGGCCACCCCCAGGCCCGGAAGGCCCAGCGAGGTCAGCCCTCGGGCGACACCGATCGCCGCCAGGAGCGAGAGCCACGGCCACTCCTCGGGGCGGTGCTTGGGCCGGAGCAGCACCGAAAACGTCAGGGCCGCTCCGGGCGGGGTCTCCCAGGTGCGGGCGAGTCGCCCACGCCCGGCGGTCTGCGCCTCGGCCACCACCACGAGCCCCTCCGGCGCGCCCGCACGAGCGCGGTCGGCGACCACCCGATTGGTCGAGTCGGTCGAGGCGAGCGCCTCCACGGCATACGCCAAGCGGATCGGGTCGCCCAGCAGGTCCGGCAGCTTCGTGGTGTCCAGCGGCGGGCGGCTGTCGGCTGAATCGGTCACGACACTAGATTGGCACCGATCACCCGCCCGTCCCACGAGGAGACCCCGCGTGAGCACCCCCGCACAGCAGACCCCCGATCTCGCCACGACCGCCGGCAAGATCAGCGACCTGGCGCTTCGGCTCGACGACGCGATCCACGCGGCGAGCGAGAAGGCCGTAGAGAAGCAGCACTCCAAGGGCCGGCAGACCGCCCGCGAGCGGATCGCGAAGCTCTTCGACGAGGGCAGCTTCGTCGAGCTCGACGAGCTCTCGCGGCACCGCTCCTCCGCCTTCGGCCTGGACAAGAAGCGCCCCTACGGCGACGGCGTCGTCACCGGCTACGGCACGGTGGATGGTCGGCAGGTGTGCGTCTTCAGCCAGGACTTCACGATCTTCGGCGGGTCGCTCGGCGAGGTCTACGGCGAGAAGATCACCAAGATCATGGACCTCGCGATCAAGACCGGCTGCCCCATCGTGGGCATCAACGAGGGCGCCGGCGCACGCATCCAGGAGGGGGTCGTGTCGCTGGCCCTCTATGGCGAGATCTTCAAGCGCAACGTGCATGCCTCGGGCGTCATCCCGCAGATCTCCATGATCATGGGCTCCTGCGCCGGCGGCCACGTCTACTCCCCCGCCGTCACCGACTTCACGGTGATGGTTGACGGCACCTCCAACATGTTCATCACCGGGCCCGACGTCATCAAGACGGTCACCGGCGAAGACGTCACGATGGAGGAGTTGGGCGGCGCCCGCACCCACAACACCAAGTCGGGCAACGCGCACTACATGGGCACCGACGAGGACGACGCGCTCGACTACGTCAAGGCGCTGCTGTCCTACCTGCCGCCCAACAATCTCGACCCCGCGCCCGTCTTCGACGAAGTCGTCGACCTGGTGGCCAGCGACACCGACTTGGCGCTGGACACCCTGATCCCCGACAGCCCCAACCAGCCCTACGACATGCACGACGTGGTCACGGCGATCCTCGACGAGGGTGACTTCTTGGAGGTGATGGCGCTCTTCGCGCCCAACATCCTCGTCGGCTTCGGCCGCGTCGAAGGGCACTCGGTGGGCATCGTGGCCAACAACCCGATGCAGTTCGCCGGCACCCTCGACATCGACGCGTCGGAGAAGGCCGCTCGGTTCGTGCGCACCTGCGATGCCTTCAACATCCCCGTGATCACGCTGGTCGACGTCC
The DNA here is from genome assembly GCA_049299195.1 of Nocardioides sp. Taxonomy (GTDB): domain Bacteria; phylum Actinomycetota; class Actinomycetes; order Propionibacteriales; family Nocardioidaceae; genus Nocardioides. The sequence goes on along the minus strand of JBAQXA010000085.1, from coordinate 40 downwards.
CCGGCTTCCTCCCCGGGACCGACCAGGAGTGGGATGGCAT
>JBAQXA010000084.1:0-1876 GCA_049299195.1 Nocardioides sp. | reverse complement strand
GTCCCTGGAGCACCCGGAAGGCAAACCAATCCTGCTCCTCCCTGGCGCGACCTAGCTGAACCGCCACCTCCTGGGGGTTCAGAGAGTGCCCCAACTCGGACGGCTCCAGCGGCTCGACGCTGAGGATCCGGCCGCTCTCGGGGAGGTGGTGCACCCGCGCGAGGCCGAGTTCTTCGATGATCTTGAGCTGCGGACCCACCCCGACCAACCTCCGCGGCTGTCGATCCCGGCCGAAGAGGTGCACGGCAGTCAGGTCCGTGCTCGACGACGACGACGAGCCGGCGCCCTCGTTGCCGACCCTCGTGCCGAGCAAGAACGCCGAGCCGATCTCGATCGCGGCCCCCACCGCGAACTTCGTGAGCGTCTGCCGCAGGTCGCGTTCGTCGGGCTTGAGGGCGCCGTCGAAGTGCGCCACGACCCGCGCGTCGAGATCCCGCCCCAGCGCGGCGTCCTTGCGCAGAAGCCGCGCCACCGGCCCGAGGCCGAGATCCTTGAGCGAGTAGCTGTCCTGCAGCGCGCTGAGCTGAGCCGGCGCAATCCGCCCGGCCCGGTTGTCGTCGAGGAACTCTCGCCCGTCGGTCAGCAATGCCATCGCGTCACCCTCACTCTCCAGCGGCCGTCTCCCGCTGCCGGCGGAGCCCTGCGCTCCGCCCACGTGCTGCGCCTGTGCCGTCACTGTAAGAACGCCGCGACCCCCTCGTCCACGTCGTGTCAGTGAGATGACAGAGGGCAAGGTGCCATGCGCAAGCCGCGGGGGTATGCCGCGGTGCCGGCTCCCGGCCGACGAGTCACACGCGTCTGGCGTGGTGGGCCCAGATCGCGAGTTCGACTCGGTTGCGGACCGCGAGTTTGGTCATCAACGCGGCGATGTGGCTCTTGACCGTGCTCAGACCGATGAAGAGCTCGGCGGAGATTTCGGCATTGGTGCAGCCGTGGGCGACCAGCACGAGCACCTCTTCTTCGCGGTCGGTGAGCGGGTGGATGGGGTGAGTCGGCGTCGCCGGCGCTCGGTCGGCGAAGGCGGCCAGGAGCCTGCGGGTCACGTTGGGCGCGATGAGCGCATCGCCGTGTGCGGCGGCGTGGATGGCCTGGACGAGCAGTTGCGGCCCGGCGTCCTTGAGCAGGAACCCCCGCGCACCCGCGCGGAGCGCGCCGAGGACGTATTCGTCGAGGTCGAAGGTCGTGATGACGACGACCGCCATCGGATGGGCGACGTCAGGCCCGGCCAGCCGCCGCGTCACCTCCACGCCGTCAAGCCCAGGCATGCGGATGTCCACGAGGAGGACGTCGGGGCGCAGCCGGGTCGCCACCTCAATCGCCTGTATGCCGTCCGCGGCCTCCCCGACGACCTCGAGCCCCGGTTGGGCGCCGAGGATCATGACAAGCCCGGCACGGACGAGATCCTGGTCGTCGGCTACAACGACGCGGATGGTCATCGCGCACCTCCAGCGGGGAGGGTCGCGTCGACGACCCAACCGCCCTGCGATCCGCCCTCGGGCCCGGCGGAAGGGCTGGCGGAAGGGTCAGCGCAAGGATCAGCGGAAGCGTCAGCGGAAGGGCCGCCGGAAGGCCCGGCGGAAGGCCCGGCGGTGAGGGATCCGCCGAGCAGAGCTGCGCGTTCTTTCATGCCGGTGAGCCCAAATCCTGGCTCAGCGCCTTGCCCGGGGTGGCTCCGGCCGTCGTCGACGACCCGGAGCCGGACTGTGTCGCCGACACGGCATACGTCGATGCCGACCCGAGTGGCACCGCGCGCGTGCCGCAGGGAGTTGGTGAGGGCCTCCTGGGCGAGCCGATAGATCGCGGCGTCCACGGCCGGCGACAGCCGCAACGCCGGGTCGGGCACCGCGACCTCGACGACCGGCGGCGGGCTGGTGCG
>JBAQXA010000083.1:0-2541 GCA_049299195.1 Nocardioides sp. | reverse complement strand
TCGGAGGTCGTGGGGGCGCTGTCGGGCACCGGCACGTCGAGGGCGGAGGGCTTTTCAAAGCGCGGAACCTCACGGCGCGGCAACCGCTCGGCCATGCGCTCGTTGAGACGCTCGGTCAGATTGGGAGTCGGCCGCGGAGTCACTACCGGGGCTGCCGGGGCCTGCGGGGCCACCGGTGCCGGCGGTACGGCGGCAGCCGCCGGAGCGGCGGGCGTCTGCGGTGTCCGCCTCGGCAGGGCAGGTGCCTCGGAGTCGATCTGGGGAACCGGCGGCACCGAGCTGAGCGGGCGAGGCAGCACCGGGGGCGGCAACTCCTCCCGGATCACGGGGATCTCGGTGGTGTTGCTCTGGTCCAGCAGCGACGGGGGACGCCGTTCGGCGTTGCTGAGGATGGCTGAGGGCAGATTGATGGACGCGGTCGTGCCCTGGCGTGGCGTGGAGCGCAAGGTGACCAAGATCCCGTGCCGCTTGGCCAGCCGGGCAACCACGAGCAGGCCCATGCGGCGGGCGCTGTCGGAGCCGATCTCACCGCCGCTCGCCAGGCTCTTGTTGATGGCGTCCAGGGCTTCTGCGTCGATGCCGAGGCCCTGGTCGCTGACCTGCACCACGACGCACTCGGGGAGCTGGGTGGCGCTGAGAGCCACGCTGGTGCCCGGGTCGGAGAAGTTGAGGGCGTTGTCGACCAGTTCGGTGAGCAGATGCACCACGTCAGCGCTGACCGCGCCGCTCACCGCAAGCTCGCACGGCTGGGTGATGCGCGCCCGGCGGTAGTCCGCGACGCCCGCCATTGCGGCCTGCATGGCATCGGAGACGGTCATCGGCGGGAGGTTGCCGCCCGCGGTCGGTGCGTCGGCCAGGATCAGCAAGCTGTCACTTGTGCGGCGCATGCGGGTGGCGAGGTGGTCGAGGCGGAAGAGGCTCTCGAGTCGGCGGGGATCCTCTTCGTCGCGCTCCAGAGACTCGATGAGTTGGAGCTGCTGGTTGATCAGGGTGGTGCTGCGGCGCGACAGGGTGCGGAACATGTCGCTGACCTGTGCCCGCAGCTGGGCCTCGCCGGAGGCGAGATGGATCGCCTGACCGTGCAGGTCGTCGACCGCTCGCGCAAGCTGGCCGATCTCCTCCTCGGTGGCGACATCGATCGGCACCAGTGGATCGGGTTGCTCTCCCGACCGCAGCCGGGCAACCGCAGCCGGCAGCTGCTCGTGCGCCACCGCGAGGGCGCCCTCGCGCACCTTGCGGATCGGGGTCAGCAGGGCGCGAGCGATCAGCGCCGCCAGCAAGATGGCCAACGCCAAGGCGCCCAGCGGGGCGGCACCACCGATGAGCGCGTCGCGTCGGGCCTGGTCGGCAGCGTCGGCAAGGCCGGACTTGATGCCCTTTTGCAGCGAGCCGATGAGCGCGTCGTAGGGCGCATAGGCTTCGGCGCCGCCCAGCTCGGGGTTCTTGGTGCGCACCGACCGCACCCGCGAGGCGTTGTCGGTGCGTAGCTGGCCGACCACCTCAGAGGAGGAGCCCAGGCTGCCAGCGAGCCGGTCGATGGCTGCGCCCTCGGCGCCCAACTCGGCGAAGAGCTCAAGAGAGCCCGTCTCCCCGGTGCGCTCCGTGGCCGCCAGAGCCTGCTGGTTGGCGAGGGAGAAGCGGCCCTTGAGGGCTTGGGAGAGGAGTTCGAGTCGAGGCTCAGGCTCAATCTGGGCGTTAACGATGCTCGTGATGACCTGGCCGGTGCCGGCCTGCAGTTGGCGCACCAGCGCGAGCCACGTGCCGGGGCTCAGCGTGGCGCTCTCCTCACGCAGCGCCGAGGAGACGGCGAGCAGCGTGTCCACCTGATAGCGCTGGTCGGCGGTCAGGCGGGATGTCTTGGCGGCCTTGGCCAGCGCGTCAGCGGCGCTTTCGATCTCCGCCACTGCGGCGTCGAAGTCTGCCTGTCCGGTCGCCTTGTTCTGCGCGGCGACCATGGCTCGCTCGGCGGCGCCCAGATAATCGACGGCGGGAGTGATGACGGCAATCTGCTCGGAGCTGGCGGCGTAGTTCTGGGCGGATTTTTGAGCATCAGAAACCCGCAGGCCACCGAGGACGCTGGCCAGCAATAACGGAATGGCCAGCGCGAGCGCGAGCTTACGCCGGAGCGGCCATGCTGCAATCGCCATAGAAATGGTGCTCCTGCTGTGGAAGACTCGACCGCTTCGCAGCGTACCCGACCCACGCTGGGTCGCGTGGCCGCATTCGAGAACCTGGATGGGCGATCATGTTCCGCATGACCGCGAACCAGGCACATCCCGCAGACGCCCACGATGTGATCAGAGTGCGCGGCGCCCGAGAGAACAACCTCCTCGATGTCGACATCGACCTGCCCAAGAGACGCCTGACCGCCTTCACCGGCGTCTCGGGTTCGGGCAAGTCGTCCTTGGTGTTCAGCACGATTGCGGCCGAGTCCCAGCGGATGATCAACGAGACCTACAGCGCGTTCGTCCAGGGCTTCATGCCCACGCTGTCGCGGCCCGACGTCGACCTGCTGGACGGCCTCACCACCGCGATCATCGT
>JBAQXA010000082.1:0-5937 GCA_049299195.1 Nocardioides sp. | reverse complement strand
GCCCACTACCGTCCCCGCATGAAACGCACCCTTCTCTCTCTGCTGGCGAGCAGCGCGGTTGTTGCAACCGCCCTCACTTCGCTCAATGCGCCGGCGACCAATGCGGCTGCACCAGCCGCCAAGCCTGACCGCGTAGTGGTCATCCTTGTCGACGCTCTGTCCCGTGAAATCGTCAACAAATACGACATGACGAACGCCAAGGCCCTCATGGCCGACGGCGTGAACTCCAAGAACGCAGTGCTTGGCCACGTCGGTTCGGTGACCGTCGTGACGCACAACGTGATCACGTCCGGACGACTCCCCAAGAACATGGGCTGGTCCTCTGAGGGCTACCGCGACAACGGCACACTGGCCGGCTTCAACGCCAATCCGTACTGGTTCACCTCCGACTGGTCGCGCGACCAGATGTATGCCGTGCAGAACGCGGTCGGCGGCAAGCGCCTGCCCGACTACCTGCACGAGATGCGTCCGGGCTCGAAGGTGATCACGGTCAGCCCCAAGGCCTACGCCGCCTACGCCTTCGGCGGCCCCACCTCCGACATCACCGTGACCTTCTCCAGCCGCAACTACGACTGCGACGGCGACGGGGTCAACAACTGGCGCGGTCCGACCGGCGTCAACGTCCCGGCCTACCTCTCCAGCCCGACCTGCGGGCGCTACTACGTCGACTCGACGAGCAGCAAGTACTACGACACCAACTCCAACCCGGCCTGGATGTACCCGCTCGACGGCAACCGCTACACCAATGGCTACGACCCCGAGCACCAGGGCTCGGATGTCTGGTCTGCCGACGCGGCCATCGCGGCCATGCAGAACGAGGACTGGAGCGGCGTGTTCGTCTCGCTGCCCGGCGTCGACAAGGCCGCCCACATGTGGGGCTCGATCGACGACCCCGAGGGCGCGGACCCGATCAGCCACATGGAAAACGCGACCGCGGTCGCTGACGCCCAGATCGGCAAGATCATGGACTACCTGCGCACCAGCGGCCAGCTCGACAACACCGTCGTCGTGCTGACCGCCGACCACGGCTCGGTGCCAGGGCGTCACTTCCACGGCATCAACGACGGCACCATCAACGGTGGGTTCACCAACTGGTACTACGGCACGGGCGCCAACGGCACCTACCTCAAGCCGCAGCCCGCGCTGCAGCCGCTGGTCAACACCGGCAACCTGGCCCAGGCCTACTCCGACAGCCAACTGGCGTTCTGGCTCAACGACACCTCGCCGGCCAAGCTCAGTGAGGCCGCCGCGCTCGTCGGTCAGATGCCGGACGTTTCGGCAGTCTGGGTGCGTCAAGGCAGCCGCTACCAGCGGGTGGGCCCGGCGCGCTATGACCGGATGAGCAAGGCCGAGGCCAAGTGGTTCATGAAGTGGGCTCAGCCGCTCGTTAATTCTGCGGCCGGGCCGACCGGGCCGGACATCATCGGCACGCTGATCGATGACACCACCTACTCGGTGGCCGGTGACCATGGCGGTATCCAGCGCCGGACGCAGCAGATTCCGATCGTGTTTGCCGGCGCCGGCTTGTCGTCGGAAGACATCGGCGCCTCGGTGCGCTCGGTCGACATCATGCCGACGCTGCTGCGGATGCTCGGCGTCACGCCGACGACCCCGCTTGACGGTGTCGCCTACCGGTTGCCCATGGAGTAGCCGCTCCACTAATCAGACGACGGTCGTCCTGCACCCCCGTGGGCAGGCGACCGTCGTCTGCTTTTAGTGACGCGTTGGCGCCCCGATGGGTTGCCCCCACGATCTAGCCGTTATCTAACCGTTACCAAACTGCGGGAAGTCGTCCTCTCCCGAGCCAGTGCAAGGATGCCGCCATGGTCGGATCACTCCTGGGCAACGCCGTGCGACGAGTCGAGGACCCAGAACTCCTCACCGGTCGTGGCACCTACGTCGGCAACCTGGTGCAGCCGGGCGATGCCCACGCGGTCTTCGTGCGCAGCCCGTTTCCGCACGCGGTGCTCACGGGCATCGACATCAGCGAGGCGCTGGGCGCTCCCGGAGTGTTGGCGGTGCACACCGGCACCGATGCCGTCGGCGCCGCGGAGATGCCCGGCTATTGGGAGGCGCACCCGTCGATGCGCCGGCCCGCCCTCGCGCGTGACCGGGTGCGTTATGTGGGCGATCCGGTTGCCCTGGTGATTGCCGAGACCCTCGCCCAGGCCCAGGACGCCGCCGAGCTGATCGATGTCGACTACGAGCCGTTGCCAGCGGTGATCGACATGGAGGCGGCCCTGGGGGACGACACCCCGGGCACCTATCCGGCCTTCACTGGCCACGTCGCGAAGACGGGCAGCGTGGGCCATCCCGACCCGCTGGCGGAAGCGGCATACGTCGTGCGGCTGCGGACGTTTAACCAGCGGATCGCGACGGCGCCGATCGAAGGCAACGCCGTGCTGGCCGACCCGCTCGCGACCCCGCTGAACGTCTGGCTCGGCACCCAACACCCCCATGACGCGCTCGACACGCTCGCAACCGAGACCGGGCTGCCCACCGACCAGATTCGGGTCGTCGCGCCCCATGTGGGCGGTGGCTTCGGCGGCAAGGCCGGGATGATCCCCGACACGGTCGTCGTGGTGCGGGCGGCCCGCGCGCTCGGACGGCGGGTCGCCTGGATCGAGAGCCGCACCGAAGCGATGCTCTCGATGCACGGACGTGGCCAACTCCAGTTCGCCGAGCTAGGCCTGGATGAGGCGGGGGTGATCACCGGACTGCGTTTGCACCTTGTCGGCGACTGCGGTGCCTACGGCGGCTTCGGCGGCACGTTCGCCCTCGGCCCCTCGAAGATGATGGCGCAAGGGCCCTATCGCATCCCCAAGATCGGGCTGACCGGTGCGGCCGTCGCGACCAACACTGCTCCCATGGGCGCCTTCCGCGGGGCCGGCCGGCCTGAGGCGACGGCCTTGCTGGAGCGGCTCATGGATCTCGGCGCCACCGAGATCGGGCTGCTGCCGGAGGAGATCCGGCGGCGCAACCTGATCCACGCCGACGAGTTCCCCTATCGCACCCAGATGCGCACGACCTACGACTCCGGCGACTACATCGGCGCACTGGACGAAGCCCTGCGGGTCGCCGATGTGGAGGCTCTGCGTGCCGAGCAGGCTCGGCGACGCGAGGCAGGTGTGCCCCGACAGTTGGGCATCGGGCTGGCGTCCTACATCGAGATCACCTTCAGTGGCGATGATTTTGGGGCCGTGGAGATCCACGACGACGGCACGGCGACCGTCCGCGCCGGGACCTCGGCGCACGGTCAGGGGCACGCCACCGCCTTCGCGATGATCGTCGCCGACCAGCTGGGACTGCCGATGACGGCCATTCGCTACCTCCAGTCCGACACGGCCGTGATCCCGCGCGGTGGGGGCACCGGTGGGTCTCGCTCGCTCCAAGCGGGCGGAACGGCCGTGCGCGAGGCCGCCGAGCTCCTGCTCGCCCAGGCGAGAGAGGTCGCCGCCGGCCTGCTGGAGGTTGATGGGAGGGACATTGCGGTCGCCGAGGGAGGGCTCGGGGTCAACGGCGTCCCCGGCCGAGTCGTGACCTGGGCCGAGCTCGCCGTGGCGGCGCGAGAGTCGGGTGACCCCCTGCTGGTCGAGCATGACTTCGCGGGGCGTGACAACACCTTCCCGTTTGGCACGCATGTGGCGGTCGTTGAGGTCGATGTGGAGACGGGTGCCGTGCACCCGCTGCGGCTCATCGCCGTCGACGATTGCGGGGTCATCGTCAATCCCCTGCTCGTGGCCGGCCAGCAGCACGGAGGTGCCGCCCAGGGCATGTCGCAGGCGCTGTGGGAGGAGTTTGTCTACGACGCCGACGGGACCCCACTGACCTCGACGTTTGCCGACTACCCCATGCCGAGCGCCGCCGACACGATCAGCTTCGAGGTCTCCAACACCGTGACCCCAACGCCCGCCAACCCGCTCGGGGTCAAGGGCATCGGCGAGGCGGCCACCATTGGCGCGACCCCGGCCTTCCAGAACGCCGTCATCGACGCGGTCGGGCACCTCGGCGTACGCCATATCGAGATGCCCTGCACCCCGGAGAAGGTGTGGAACGCCATCCAGCACCCAGGCCCGGCTCCGTGGAGTAGTCCACCGAGCTTCGACTAGCCCGACGTCACCATAAGCGCACCACAACGGGCTGAAAGTAGCGCCAAACGGCTCGAAAAGCCGCGTTTCGGGGTGCTTATGGTGCGGTTATGGCGAAGGTCGGCCGATTAGCCGAGCAGTGGGTCGAGCGCCACCGCGACGAACAGCAACGTCAGATAGAGGTTGGACCAGTGGAACAGCCGCATCGGCGCGATGACCGAGAGGTCGTCGGAGCGGCGAGCACGGGTCCACATGCGGTGCGCCTCGGTGAGGAAGATGGCCCCCAGCACCAGGGCAGCGGTCGGGTAGAGCCAACCCACCTCGCCCACCGGGATCAGCAGCAATGACGTCGCGACGAGCACCCACGAGTAGGCGACGATCTGCTTGCCTACCTCGGCGGCCGGCGCAACCACCGGCAGCATCGGCACGTCGACGCCGGCGTAGTCCTCGCGGTAGCGCAACGCCAAGGCCCACGTGTGCGGCGGCGTCCAGAAGAAGACGACGAGGAAGAGGATCACCGGCGGCCAGGCCAGCGAGTTCGTGACGGCCGTCCAGCCGATGAGGGCAGGGAAACAACCCGCGAGCCCGCCCCACACGATGTTTTGCGTCGTACGCCGCTTGAGCAACATCGTGTAGACGAACAGGTAGAACAGCTCGGCCACCAGCGCCAGGCCCGCCGAGAGCCAGTTGACCCAGACCGCCAAGATGACCGTCGCGACGATGCCCAACGCGATGCCGAAGACGAGGGCTGCGCGCGGCGAAACCAAGTGCCGTGGCAACGCCCGACGCCGGGTCCGGCGCATCTGCTCATCGATATCGCGGTCGTAGACACAGTTAAGGGCGTTGGCCGACCCCGCCGAGAGCGTCCCGCCGACGACGGTCGCCACGACCAACCACAGGTCGGGCACGCCGCGTTGGGCAAAAAACATGACCGGAACCGTCGTCAGGAGCAGCAGCTCGATGACCCGCGGCTTCATCAGGCCGACGTAGGCCGCCAGCACATCACGCACGGTGGCGGAGGCTTCAGGGCTCGGCTCGACCGCAGGAGGGAGCGACTGGTCGAGCGATGACAACGCATTTCCTTCACGAAATGACAGACCGGGCAACAAGTCGAGTCTAACTACGCCACTAGGTAGGGTGCGCACTGAGGCAGCCGCCCTCTCTTGCGCCCAACCGAAAGGCCGTTTGTGAGCACGCACCAGTCGCTGGATTGGACCGAACTCGATGCCCGTGCGGTCGACACCGCCCGCGTCTTGGCGATGGACTCGGTTCAAAAGGTCGGCAACGGCCACCCCGGAACTGCCATGAGCCTCGCGCCGGCGGCGTACCTGCTCTTTCAGAAGGTGATGCGGCACGATCCGGCCGATCCCGATTGGGTCGCCCGCGACCGCTTCGTCCTGTCGTGTGGTCACTCCAGCATCACGCTCTACACCCAGCTCTTCTTTGGCGGTTTCGGCCTGGAGCTCACCGACCTGCAGTCCCTGCGGGGCTGGGGCTCGCTCACGCCGGGGCACCCCGAGCATGGCCACACGCGTGGCGTCGAGACGACCACCGGGCCGCTCGGGCAGGGCGTCGCCAATGCCGTCGGGATGGCGATGGCTTCGCGGCGGATCCACGGCATGCTCGACCCCGAGACGCCGGTGGGCGAGAGCCCGTTCGACTATCACGTTTACGTGATCGCCTCCGACGGCGACATCCAGGAGGGGGTGGCGAGCGAGGCCTCCTCGCTTGCCGGCACCCAGCAGCTCGGCAACCTCACGATGATCTATGACCGCAACCAGATCTCCATCGAGGGCGACACCGACATCGCCCTCACCGAAGACGTCGCCGCGCGCTACGCGGCCTACGG
>JBAQXA010000081.1:0-1999 GCA_049299195.1 Nocardioides sp. | reverse complement strand
TACCTGTGGCAAGAAGCCGACCTCGCGACCTGGTCACCTGGCATGGCCGGCAAGCGGAACTGGCGGATCGTGTCCTGGTATCTGCGCCACGCAGCCCGCGGGAAGTTCACCAAGGGCAAGCCGCTCGCCACCCGTCTGTACGTCCCCGAGCCGTTCAACGTCGAGAAGAAGACCGAGATCGCCGCACGACGGCTCTCCGCGTGGGCGCCGATGCAGCATCACGGCTCCGCCCAGCAGTTCATGATGCTCATCGGCGAACTCAAGGCCATCGACCCGGCCCGGTTCGGGCACAAGCTGGTCATCAAGCACCTGCCCGACGCGCCGCTCATGGTCGACGACACGCTCCTGGCCCGCCTCAACAAGCGGTTCGGGGACGAGATCGAACTGTGGCGGAGCGACGAGGAGGGCCACCTGATGGTCATCGCGACCTTCTCCGTCGGCCGCGCCGGCCTCGCCACCGCCGAAGAGATCTCCCTAGTTATGACCGACCGCAACTGGCTGCCCTACGAGTCCCTGGCCGACAAGCTGCTCCTCGACACCGCGCTCGAGGCACGACGACGGTTCACCAAGTCGCTGCGCTACAACCTCGCCCCCGACAAGCCCATGGCCTCCTTGGTGTTCACAGACACCGAGATCCCCACCGCCGCGTTCCTCCTCACCAGCGATGAGGACCGTGACATCGCCGCCCAGATCGCCACCGACACCGGCACCGACGTCTGGACCTGGGTCATCGGCGAGGACATGCCCTCCCTCCCGCCGGCAGCCGACCATGGGCGCACCTGTTCCACCAGCGGCCGCTAGCGCCACACCGGATGCGAGGCGGCCTACGACTTCTTCGCGGTCGGTAGCAAGATGAGTTGCGGTAAGCCCACCGCCGAGCAGAAGGCCGCCGATGAGAGGTACGACCGCAGTGTGGATCCGCTACAACGACGGAATCACCCTGAGCGGCTACTCGTCGCCGGCGGCTCCCGCGGCGCGATCCTCGCCGTCTCTGAGACGAATGTTGGCTCGTCCGGTCCAGTCGAGGTCGAGCCGAGCGTCGCGCCCGGCCGCCGAGTTGGAGCCTGGGCACGTCGGGTCGTTGCAGGGGCCGAAGATCCGGTCGGCTTCCAGATGCATGTCATCCACGGCGTCGCCTCCTGCTCACCTGAGGGCCGTGGGGTGCGTCAGCACCAGCCCAACGGCCGCGTCTTCCGATGCCGGTGCCTGAGCCGGCTCGGGCGAGGTGGACGAGGCGTGGTCGGTCGCAGCTGCACGGATGCGGTGTACCCGCTCCAGCGAGGCGGCGCCCTGGCGCCACTTGACGAAGTGGATCAGGGGGTCGGCGAGGCCACGCTGGGCCACGATGCGGTCGGCATCCCTCTCCACCACGGCACGCCAGGTCCGGTCGGCTGCGGGTGCGACGTAGCTGATCGCGACCAACACTCCGGTCGCGACACCGAGCGTGGGGTTTCCGCCCGGCTGGAAGCCCTGGTAGACCGCGACGACACCGAGCACGATCCGCAGATGCCAGGCGAACTCGCCCGCTGGAACCCACGAGAAGATGCGAGCGATCTGACGGATGACGACGAACACCAGCGTCCAAGGGAACGCCCACAGCCGCGCCGCGAGGTCGAAACGGGACGGGCCAACCCGCTGGCTGGCCACCGCGTGCCCGATCGCCGTGGCAGCGTCCGCGGTCGTCAGCCGGCGCTGGTATAGGCCCTGAACCAGCCACGGCTCCACGATCACCGTGCGCCGGCCGATCGGGGTAGCCGGTAGGCCGTCGTTGTCGGCCAGTCGCACCAGCACCCGCCCGGGTGCGAGGCCCAGCTTCTCGGTCAGCGCCAGCGCCGGCTCGAGGACGGCGTGCTGACCGGGACGGAGGCCGCGGGCGAACCCGAAGATCCGGGCAGCCGGGGCCTCGAACCACCCGCACGCGAGGATGATCGAGACCAGCAGCGTGCCCATGAATGCGAACACCAGGCCCGCGCCGGGCAGGAAGCCCAGCCCGATGACC
>JBAQXA010000080.1:0-3473 GCA_049299195.1 Nocardioides sp. | reverse complement strand
CCGACGCCGTCGTCGGTGACCCGCATCAGCATCTCCGTGGCGGACGCCTCGATCTCCACCACCACCGAGGCGGCGCGCGCGTGGCGCGCGGCGTTGGAGAGCGCTTCGCGCAGCACCCGCAGCAGGTTGCGCACCACGCGCTCGGAGGGCGCCGAGTCGAGGGGCCCGTGCAACCGCACGCTGGGCGCGAAGCCGAGCACGTCGGCATACTCCCGCGCGAGAGCGGTGACGGCATGGCGTACGCCGCCCTCGCCGGCGTTGTTGAGCTCATAAATGGTGGAGCGGATCTCCGCGATCGTGGTGTCCAGTTCGGTGACCGCCGCGGAGACGCGTCCGGCGGCATCCTCGTCGAGCCGGCCGACGAGGCGGTTGAGGGAGAGCCCGGTGGCGAAGAGTCGCTGGATCACCACGTCGTGCAGGTCGCGCGCGATCCGCTCGCGGTCGGAGACCAGCGAGAGCTCCTCGCGATCCGCCAACGCTTGAATCCGGTCGAGGGCCAGGCCGGCCTGCTCGACCAGCGACACCACCAGTTCGCGCTCCTCGGCGGACTCCTCGGCGAGGACGACATAGAAGCGGCCGGGCAGTTGGGTGACTACGGCGATCGCCCGGCCGCGTTGGTCGGCGACGGCTAGCGGGACGATCCGCGCCCCGGTCTGTTCTCCCGCCCCCAGCGCGTCGACGAGTGCCGGCAACCGCTCGACCCGACGGCCGTCGCGGGCGAGCACCTGGGTCTCGTGGGCGTCGCAGCGCACCACCGCGACCGCGCTGGCCCGTGAGACCGTCCGGACCGCGACCGCGATGTGCTCGCAGGCTTCGCTGAGGGGCAGGGGCGGCTGCAGCCGGTCGTTAAGGATGGCCGCCGCCTCGAGCCACTCGCGCTGGCGCTCGCTGGTGGCATAGGCGCGCGCGTTGTCGATGACGAATCCGGCGGCGGTCGCGAGGGACTCCAACAGCGCCTGGTCGAGGTCGGAGAAGTCCGAGCCGTTGGACTTGTCGGTCAGGTAGATGTTGCCGAAGACGTTGCCCCGGATCCGCACCGGGACGCCGACGAACCGCGCCATCGGCGGATGCCCCGCCGGGAAGCCGAAGGAGTCGGGGTGCTGGCTCAGGTCGGCCAGGCGGATCGGCTCGGGGTGACGAATCAGCAGCCCGAGGATGCCGTGCCCGCGCGGCGGGGCTCCGATCTGCTCGGCTTCGGTCGGGGACAACCCCTGGGTGATGAAGTCGGAGAGCATGCCGTCCTCGCCGATCACGCCGAGCGCGCCGAAGCGGGCGCCGGTCAGCTCGCACGCCGAGGCCACGATGCGGCTGAGGACCTGGCGCATGTCGAGGTCGGAGGAGATGCCGACCACCGCGTCCAGCAGAGCCCGCGTGGTGGGGGGCAGCGAAGCTGTCACGCGGTCATCCTGCCAAGCGGGCGCGTTGGTCCAGCGGCAGGGTCAGCGCGGTGCTGGCCGGGTGGCCCTCAAACTGCGGACGCAGCGGCGGGGTGTCCCACGCGTCGTCCGGTCAACTCGTCCCACGGCAGCTTCACGTAAAGCTGGCGCGAGCCGGTGGCCCAGGTCTCGAGGTCGAGTTCGGCCCGCAGGCTGGCGATCTCTTCGGCGTCGTGGATGACGCTCGCTCGGCCGATCGCGACGACGCTCCAGCCCTCGTGGCTGCGATAGTCCAGCGAGTCCACCTCGAAGGCCAGGCTCATCGAGCCGCCCACGCTCCCCAAGACGCTGTAGGGGGTGGTGCGGAAGACGATCGCCTCGTCGGCGACCGTGTAGTTGACCGGCAGAATGCGTGGCCCCGACGGAGTGCAGACCGCGACTCGGCCAACAGACCCCTCCTGCAACAACCGGTGACAGGTCTCGTAGCTCAGGTCGGCCAAGTCACTCATGGGGTCATCGTTACCCCCGCGTTTGCCCGCAAACACGGGCCGAAGGTCCCCCAACGCTGCGCCAGTGCCCGCTGCGGATCCGGTCTGCGCACTACCCTGACGCCATGGAACCCGTGCGTGTGATCAGAGCCGAGGAGCTCGCCGAGAGCGATCCGACGCCGGGGATGCTGCGCCGCCTCGCCTTCCAAGCCCCCGGCCTTTGGTCGGGCCAGGTGATCACCGCCCCGGGGGCCGTCTCCGGCTGGCATCACCACGACACCAACGTGTCCAGCCTCTATGTCGTGCGCGGGGTGCTGCGCTTGGAGTGCGAGGGCATCGAGGGTTACCTCGACGCGTATGCCGGCGACTACGTGTCGGTCCCGGCCCACACGGTCCACCGGGAGTCCAACCCGGGGGACGAGCCTTCGTTGGCCGTGATCGCCCGGGCGGGGAGCGGCATACCGACCGTCAACGTGGCGTTTGTGCCGCCGCCGCACGCCTGAAGCAGCGGACCCGGCGGCCCAGCAGACCCATCAGCTCAGAGATAGCGGGCGAGCCGGTCGACCGCAGCCTGGATGTCGTCGGTTGGTCCGGCGAAGGAGAAGCGCAAGAACCGGTCGCCCGCTGCGGTGTCGAAGTCGACTCCCGGAGTCACGGCGACGCCGGTGTCGGCGAGCAGGCGCAGGCACCAGTCCATGGTGTCGACGCCTAGGTGAGTCGCGTCGGCATAGACATAGAACGCACCGTCGGCCGGGGCGAGCCGGTCGAAGCCGAGCCGAGGGAGCGCGTCGATCAGCAGGCGCCGATTGGCGGCATACCGGGTGACGTGGCCGTCGAGCTCGCGGTAGCTCTCGGGGGTGAAGGCCGCGATGGCCGCGTGCTGCGCCAGCGCGGGAGGGCAGATCGTGAAGTTGCCGGTGAGCACGTCGACGGCGCGGCGAAGGCGCGAGGGCACCAGCATCCACCCGATCCGCCAGCCGGTCATGGAGAAGTACTTCGAGAAGGAGCCGAAGACGATCGCTTCGCGGGAGGTCTCCCAGGCCGAGGTCGCGAGCGGCGGGTGGCCGTCGAGGGGGGCGTACTCGATGCCGTGGTAGATCTCGTCGGAGATCAGCTGCACTCGCCGCGACTCACACCAGCGCGCGAGATCGGCCAGCTCCTCGGGGAGCAGCATTGTGCCGGTTGGGTTGGCGGGGCTGGCCACGATCAGGCCGGCGATGTCGCTGAGCTCCTCGAGTTGAGCGACGGTGGGCTGAAATCGAGTCTCGGGGCCGGTGTCGATCTCGACCACTTCGCAGCCCAGCGAGGTCAGCACGTTGCGATAGCAGGGATAGCCGGGGCGGGCCATCGCGACTCGATCGCCCGGCTCGAAGGCAGCCAGGAAGGCGAGCAGGAAGCCACCGGAGGAGCCGGTCGTGACCACCACGTCGTCGGCCTCCACCGGCACACCCTTGGCGCGGTGGTGAGCCGCGATGGCTGCGCGTAGCTCGGGGATGCCGGTCGCCACGGTGTAACCCAGCGCGTCTCCGGAGTTGAGCAGCCGCACGGCCTCGGCCGCTACCGGGGCCGGCGCGCCCGTCATCGGCTGCCCGGCGACCAGGTTGAGCAG
>JBAQXA010000079.1:0-3111 GCA_049299195.1 Nocardioides sp. | reverse complement strand
GATTTGCCGCACGTCCGCGGTTAGGGGCGGGCGAAGAGGGTGGGGGCGACCCAGTAGTACATCGACTCCTCCGCGACCGGGCGACCGGTGCGGGGGGCGTGGATCATGCGGCTGTTCCCGATGTAGAGCGCCACGTGGTAGATCCCGCTCGAGCGGCCGTTGGAGGTCCAAAACAGCAGGTCGCCCGGCTGGAGCTGGCTCTTGCTGATCTGGGTGGACTGCTCGAACTGCGCCACGGAGTAGTGCGGCAGGTACTTGCCCGCGGCGCCCCAAGCACCCTGAGTCAGGCCCGAACAATCCCACGCGTTGGGTCCGGCAGCGCCCCAGCGATAGGGCTCGCCGATCTGGGCGCGCGCGAAGGCGATCGCTCGGTCCGCGCCCCCGCTGACCGGCGGCGGGTTGGGGGGAGGCGTGGGAGTGGGGGTCGGCGACGGGGGTGAGCTGGGCGAACCTGAGGGGGTAGGGCTGGGCGAGGCAGGTTGGGAAGGGCTCGGGTCGGGGGATACGGATCCCCCGCCATTGCCCCCTCCTCCGCCGCCGCCGTTGCCCGCGCCGGAGCCCGACCCTGATCCAGCGCCTGATCCAGAGCCGCTCGAGCCAGTGGGTGCAGCCTCTTCGTCGTCTTGCGCTTCCTCCTGGGCGGCGGCCTCTTCGGCTGCCTGCTGCTCCAAGGCGTTGTTGCGCTGCTCGGCCAGTGCCACGCTGATGCCCTGGAGTTCGGCCCAGCGGGAGATCAACTCTTGGCGCTCGGCCGCGATGTCGGCCATCGCCGAGGCCGCGCTCTGCTGGGCGGCGACCGCGAGGTTGCGCGCCACCCGGGCCTTGCTCGCGAGGGCCGCAGCGCGGTCGCGGGCGGCTGCTGCCTTGGCCTCTGCCCGCTCGGCGCGTGCCTTCGCGATGGCGAGGGCGTCATACCGGGTGCTCATCGCGTCTTCGGCTACCTGGAGGGTGGCCGAGCGCTCCACGGCCTGGCCGAGGCCATCGGAGGACATCACCGAAGCCCAGGCAGTCAACTCCGGCGCCATCTGATAGCTGGTCACGACGGCCTCGGAGTAGCGGGCGGCCTGTTGTTGGACGTCGGCGCGTGCGGCGACGGCCGCAGCCTCGGTGGCCCGCGCCTCCTTCTTGGCGCTGGAAAGGTGGTAGCGGGCGCCGTTGTATTCCTCGGCCTTGGTCGCGGCATAGATGGTCGCGGCGGTGAGCCTGGCCTCGGCTGATGCCAGCCGGTCGCGCACCTCCGCGACGCTCTGCGCCGAGGTGGCCGCTGCCGCTTCCGCTGCCGCAACGTCCGCCGCAGTGGGGATGTCATCGAGGGCGTATGCCGGTGCGCCAGCGCCCAGGAGAGCGCCGACAAGCAGGCTGATCAGCGCCCGCCGGAGCGCGGGCCTGGGGGTGGACACGGGGGTGTCTCCTTCGGTGACGACGACGAATGCCGGGGCCTGGGCCGGGCCGTTGGGCCCGTGTGTAGGCCGGGTCAAGGGCCATGGCACTCGCAGCACGTTAGTGCTCAGTTGTCACAAAAGAAACACTTATGCTCAATTTTCTCAGGAGTTACGGCGTGTCGCCTTGACAAACTACAAGGATGTAATTCATCAAAACGGCCTGTTGGGGGGCTCTGAGGGGACGCCAAGGAGGCCCCGCGGGCGCTCCTCGAGGGGGCTCCGGGGGCTTCGA
The DNA here is from genome assembly GCA_049299195.1 of Nocardioides sp. GTDB lineage: Bacteria > Actinomycetota > Actinomycetes > Propionibacteriales > Nocardioidaceae > Nocardioides. The sequence continues at coordinate 1,437 of JBAQXA010000079.1, read as the reverse complement.
AGCAGTGCTTAGTCGGTTGCCTCTTCGGCGGGATGAGAGTCCTGGAACCGCTTGAACGACGCGCGCACCTCGGCCTCGGCCTCGGTACGGCCCACCCAGTTGGCGCCCTCGACGGACTTGCCGGGCTCGAGGTCCTTGTAGACCTGGAAGAAGTGCTCGATCTCCAGCCGATCGAACTTCGGCAGGTGGTTGATGTCGCGCATGTGCTCCAGGCGCGGATCGGTGACCGGGACACACAGCAGCTTGTCGTCGCCACCGGCCTCGTCGGTCATGCGGTACATGCCGATCGCGCGGCAGCGGATCAGGCAGCCGGGGAAGGTCGGCTCGCCGATCAGGAGCACCAACGCATCCAACGGATCGCCGTCGAGTCCCAACGTGTCCTCGACGAAGCCGTAGTCGGCCGGGTACTGCGTCGAGGTAAACAGGGTCCGGTCCAAACGGATGCGACCACTCACGTGGTCCACCTCGTACTTGTTGCGGCTGCCCTTGGGGATCTCCACCAACACGTCGAACTCCACGAGGCGTCACCTTTCTCCGTTGGCTCCGGTCCGGGTCGCACTCCCGGCTACGGTCTAGGCACAGTCTCCACCACAATGACCCGGAGTCGCATCCAGTGGCCTGAGTCTGGCCAGACCGCGAAGGAGAACAATGAGGCGGGCGCTCGGTTGGCTCCTCGCCCTCGTGGTCGCGCTCGCGGCAACCCTGGCCATCGCGCTCAGTGCCCCACCGGGGCAACGACTGCTCGATCGGCTCGCCGCGGATGCCCCCCAGGGCGGGGCCGTGGTGCCGCCCCCGAGCTCTCAGGACCCGAGCTCAGAGGCTCCGACCTCGTTGTCCCCGAGCCCCTCAGTCTCCGAGCGAGTCGTGGTCCCGCTTGATGTGCCCCCGAGCCCGACGGCGCTGCCTCAGGCTCCCGAAGCGACGCCCGACGCGGCGGCCATCTCCGCAGCTCTGACGCGACGGCTGAGTGCACCCGCGCTGGGCCCCCACGTGGTCGCGGCGGTCGCGCCCTTGGCCGGCGGAGAGATGCTCTTCGAAGTCGGCGACGGGAGCGCGGCACCGGCCTCCACGATGAAGCTGATGACCACTACCGCCGCCCTCAAGGCGCTGGGCCCGGAGCATCGCTTCACTACCCGGGTCGTGTCCTCACAGTCGCCCGGCCTCATCGTGCTCGTGGGGGGAGGCGACCCCTACCTGGCCCGCCACCGGGTGCCGTCGGCATACCCCCAGCGAGCCGACGTCGTGACGCTCGCCCGCGCGACCGCGGAGGCGCTGCAGGCCGAGGGCAATCGCCGCGTGCGCCTCGGGTATGACGCATCGCTCTTCCCCGGACCGGCGGCCAACCCGCGGTGGCGCAGCGACTATGTGTCGGCGGGCATTGTGTCGCCGACCAGCGCACTGTGGGTCGACGAGGGACGCGGGGCCTCCGGTTATGGG
>JBAQXA010000078.1:0-1784 GCA_049299195.1 Nocardioides sp. | reverse complement strand
GATCGAGTACTCCGCTGGTCGCCCGGTCGCCCTCAACGGCCAGGTGTATGACGATCCGGTCGCCCTGGTCATGGAGGCCAACGCGATCGGTGGCCGCCACGGCCTCGGCATGTCGGACCAGATCGAGAACCGCATCATCGAGGCCAAGTCCCGCGGGATCTATGAGGCCCCGGGGATGGCGCTGCTTTGGATCGGCTACGAGCGGCTGCTGACCGCGATCCACAACGAGGACACGCTGGCCAACTACTTCTCCGAGGGGCGCCGGCTTGGTCGGCTGCTCTACGAAGGGCGCTGGTTCGACCCGCAGGCGCTGATGCTGCGCGAGTCCATCCAACGCTGGGTCGGCTCCGCCGTCACGGGCACCGTCACGCTGCGGCTGCGGCGCGGGGAGGACTACTCGCTGCTCGACACCACCGGGCCGACGCTGAGCTACCACCCCGAAAAGCTCTCCATGGAGCGCACCGATGAGGCCGCCTTCGGGCCGACAGATCGGATCGGACAGCTCACGATGCGCAACCTCGACATCGCGGACTCGCGCGCCCGTCTGGAGCAGTATTCCGCTCAGGGCGTGGTCGGGTCGGGACACCTCATCGGCGTGCTGGAGCGCGGCGGCGCGGCCGCCATCGCCGAGCGCGGCCCGGCTCTCGGCTCGGCGCAAAGCGAGGTGCCTGAGGAGGTCCTCGAGGACGCCAGCTTCGACTTCGGAGCCGACTGAGTCACCGGCCCGCCGAATCATCGGGCACTGAATCGTCGGGCACGAGATCGTCGGCACGAGATCGTCGGCACTGAGATCGTCGGCACTGAGGGGGACTCTTGACGGGCTGCAACACGAGGCGACACCGCACGAAGGTCGGTGCCCTGCTCATCGCACTCACGACGCTGGGTGCACTGATGTCGGGGTGCAGTGCGACCAAACCCGCCCAAGCGAAGCCACCGTTCCCCCTGCCCTCCGGCACCACCGAGTTGCCGGCAGCAGAGCAGGCCGCCCCGCCCGTTGCCCCGACCGACCGCCAGCGCGTCCAGGCCCGGGTCATCGTCGATCAGGTGGGCGGCAGATCCAATGCTGTACGCCGCCGTGCCGAGGGTGCCGTCGCCTATCTCGACGGTGACCGGGTGGTCGTCCACTACGCCGCCACTCCGACCAAGCCGGAGCTCAACGTCAGCATCACCCGGATGCCATTCCTGGCCGATGGCCCCTGCTGGCAGAGCGAGCGGCCCGGGGACTGTTTGGAGTTGGCCGACGAGCAGATCCATTGGGATTCCGACCGCATCGAGGTCTCCCTCGCCCGCGACAAGGTCTGGCTGACCGCTGGGATGGAGGCACCCCGTCCAGAAACTGCCGAGGAGCCATCGGCAGTCCCGGATCCCGCCGTGGTCGCCACGCTCGACGCGATCGTCCGCGACCCCCGGCTGTGGCAGCCGCCCCAAGCGGCTCCTGCCTCGCCCCATCACACCGGGTGGAACGACGATCCGTTGTGCCAGCGGTCCCGCGCCAAGAAGGCTTCGCCGTCACCCGCAACAGGCACACGGGCAGCGACCTCCTCGGCCCACCTCGCGGGTGCCCTCGTGAGCTTCCTCCCCGTCGCGTCGACCTACACGCCCACTAGCCCCTTCCCGCAAGTGACCGCCTTCCTCGACTCCAGCGACCACGAGGCGGTGACTCTGTCGCTGTCGCCCAACCGGCTCGCGCCGGCGTGCAGCGCGTCCACGCCGTGCCACCGGGTCGGTGACGTCACGATCACGTGGGTGCTCGATGTGCCGCCCGATGAGAGTGCGCGGGTCTG
>JBAQXA010000077.1:0-3018 GCA_049299195.1 Nocardioides sp. | reverse complement strand
TGGCAGGCCTCCTCGCCAGGATCGACCCCGAGCTCGGTGCGAAGCACGTGCCGCAACTGCTCAAAGGTGGACAGCGCGTCGGCCGTGCGACCGAGCTGCAGATCGGCGCGCATGGCGAGCACGTAGGCGCGCTCGCGGAGTGGCTCGTCGTGGATCAACTCCCCGGCCAGGGCCCTGGCCTGCTCGGCGCTGCCCGCATCGGCCAGTAGCAGCAGTCCGTCGACCAGGGCCTCCACCGACCCCGAGCGCAGCTCGTGAAGCCGCACCCGCTCGGCCGCCACGACGTGATCGTCGGCGCCCAGAAATGCCGGTCCGCGCCACATCGCCAGGGCTCGTTCGAGCACATCGACCCGGTTGCGGGGCTCTTGCATGCGCCGGGCGGCGGCCACCTCGTGGGCGAACTGGTCGGCGTCCACCGTCGTGGACTCAGCCAACCGATAGCCAAACGGCGTGGTGGTCACGGCATCGACCCCGAGCAGGCGGCGTACGCGCGCGATGACGGTGTGGACGGCGGAGTCCCCGATCGCGCCGGCCTCCTCCCCCCAGAGCAGCTCGCGCAGGGTCGCTGCGTCGATGGGCCGACCGCGGCGGGTCGCCAGCACCGCGACCAGGTCCAGCACGCGCTGCCCGGCGAGCGGCACATCAGTGCCGTTGCTCAACCGCGCGTGCAGCGGACCGAGAACTGCGAGGTGCATCCGACCATCGAACCATGCCCCGGGGGTGGGGGACGACCGGGTTTTGCAGCGCCCGGACGGAGAGTTGCCACACCCCCCGCGTCTGCTTGAGCGCTCCCATCCGCGAGGCCCACTCGTGGACCGATGAATTGGCGTGATGGACATGGCACTCCAGATGGGTGATGCCAGCCTGCTGCGCGAGTTCGGCGGCGGCCCGCACGAGCGCACCGCCCACACCGAGGCGTTGGCTCTCGTCGGTCACCGAGAGCGCAAACTCGCCGACCTGCGGCCGCAGCGCATCGCGCACCCACTGGGCCAGACCCACCGGCTCGCCCTCGATGAACGCCAGGACCCCGACTCGTTCACCGTCGCGGACCTGACTGAGCGCGCGGGCAAGCGGGTGTGGGATGCGGGGCAACGGCGTGTGAAAGCGGAGGTAGCGGCCCTCCTCAGACAGTCGCTCGAGCGCGGAGCGCACCAGGTCGGCGTCGTCTCTGGTCTGCTGCCGGAGCAAAGCGCGCTGGCCGTTGCGGAGGGGCGCGTCCCAGACGCGCCAAGCGGGTGAGTTCTTGATGTCGGTTTCCATGGAGCCGACGCTCCCGAGGCGAGCTGTCATGGACCTGTCAGATCCCTGTCGCCAACTACCCGGCGTGTCGCAGCAATCGAACATCTGTTCGGTCTAGATTGAGTCCACAGGCGACGCGAGGGTCGAGTTCTCCACAGCCTCCGCAATGTGCGGTTCGGTATGTCGGTGGTCGGCCCTAACGTCGGCGACAAGACGACAGCCCCGATCACGGAGGGGCCGACCACAGAAGCACGGGAGAGACGATGAGCGATCGCGACAAGGCCCTCGACGCCGCACTGGCCAACATCGAGCGCCAGTTCGGCAAGGGTTCGGTGATGCGGCTGGGCGATGAGACCCGGGCGCCGCTGCAAGTGATCCCCACAGGGGCGATCGCCTTGGACGTTGCGCTGGGTGTCGGCGGCCTGCCGCGCGGACGAGTGGTGGAGATCTATGGGCCGGAGTCCTCCGGCAAGACCACGGTGGCGCTGCATGCCGTGGCCAGCGCCCAGGCGGCCGGTGGCATCGTGGCCTTCATCGATGCCGAGCATGCGCTCGACCCTGACTACGCCAAGGCGCTCGGCGTCGACACCGATGCCCTGCTCGTCTCCCAGCCCGACTCGGGGGAGCAGGCGCTCGAGATCGCCGACATGTTGATTCGCTCCGGCGCGCTTGACCTGATCGTCATCGACTCGGTGGCCGCGCTGGTGCCGCGCGCCGAGATCGAGGGCGAGATGGGCGACAGCCACGTCGGTCTCCAGGCCCGATTGATGAGCCAGGCGCTGCGCAAGATGACGGGTGCCCTCAATGGCGCCGGCACCACGGCGATCTTCATCAACCAGCTCCGCGAAAAGATCGGCGTGATGTTTGGCTCGCCGGAGACGACCACCGGCGGCCGGGCGCTGAAGTTCTACTCCACCGTGCGCCTCGACGTGCGCCGCATCGAGACCCTCAAAGACGGCACCGACATGGTCGGCAACCGCACCCGGGTCAAGGTCGTCAAAAACAAGGTGGCCCCGCCGTTCAAGCAGGCGGAGTTCGACATCATGTACGGCCGTGGCATCAGCCGCGAAGGCGGCCTGATCGACGTCGGCGTCGAGGCCGGCCTGGTGCGCAAGGCGGGTGCTTGGTACACCTACGAGGGCGATCAGCTCGGCCAGGGCAAGGAGAACGCGCGCACCTTCTTGAAGGACAACCCCGATCTCGCCAACGAGTTGGAAAAGAAGATCCTGGAGAAGCTCGGCGTGGGGCCTCAGCTGGACGCCGAGGCCGACCTCCCCGAGGCGCCGCACGGTGTCGAGGACTTCTGAGCGTTGGACCAACCCGCCGCCTCCTCCCGATGAGGGGGTGGCGGGGCCCGACGCAGACCCGGAGGCGGTCGCCCGGCGAATCCTGCTGGAGCAACTCACCGGGCGCGCGCGCAGCCGTGCGGAGCTAGCCGACAAGCTGCGCGGCCGCGGCGTGCCCGATGAGGTGGCCGAGCGGTTGTTGACTCGCTTCACCGAAGTCGGCCTGATCGACGATGCTGCCTTTGCGCACGCGTGGGCCACGAGCCGACAAAGCGGCCGGGGGCTCGCCAAGCGGGCCTTGGCGCTTGAGTTACGGCGCAAGGGGATCGACGAAGAGACGGTTGCTGAGACGCTGTCCGGTCTCGATCCCGAGGCGGAAGAGGCCGCTGCTCGCCAGCTGCTCCGCAAGAAGATGCGCTCGATGCGCGGCCTCCCTCGGGAGGTAGCCACCCGGCGGCTGCTCGGCGCCCTGGCACGCAAGGGCCACTCGGGC
>JBAQXA010000076.1:0-5860 GCA_049299195.1 Nocardioides sp. | reverse complement strand
GTGCGAGACGAGGTGGCCGCCGAGTTGGGCCTGGGCTCCTCTGCGACGGGCTCCCCCGTCCGCGTGATCACGGGCCTGCCGGACCTACACAATGCGGTCGTCGCCTCGGGTGCCGCCGGACTCTACGAGCCGCACGTCGCGCTCGGCACAACCGCTTGGGTGAGCTGCCCGCTGCCGGGGAAGAAGACCGACATCCTGCACCAGCAGGCAGCCGTCCCCGGGTTAGACGCCGACCACTACCTGCTGGCCAACAATCAAGACAGCGCCGGCCGGGCGCTGGAGTGGCTGCGCGAGCGCGCCCTCGCGGGGCTCGGCACGAGCGAGGTGCCGACTGCTGAGGAGATCGTCGCGCTGGCCGGGACCGCACCCCCGGGTGCCGGCGGGGTGATGTTTACCCCGTGGCTGACCGGCGAGCGAAGCCCGATTGATGACCGGTACGCGCGGGCCGGCTTCCACAACCTCGGCGTGACGGCCGGCAGCGCCGAGTTGGCGCGGGCGGTGCTTGAGGGCGTGGCCTTCAACCTGCGCTGGCTGCTGGAGGCGGCCGACTCCTACACCAAGCGGCGGCTCGACCCGATCCGGCTGCTGGGCGGCTGTGCTCGCTCAGACCTGTGGTGCCAGATCGTTGCCGACGTCTGCGACCGCAGCTTCGAACGGGTCGCCGACCCCGTCGTCGCCGGTCTCCGGGGTGCGGGCTTGACCTGGGCGTTGGCGACCGGTGACGTCCAGCGCGCGGACCTGCGGGCCCTGGTGCCGGTCGATCGCGTCTTCGCGCCCAACGCGGCCCACCGAGCGGCATACGACCGGATGTATGCGGAGTTCCCCCGGCTGCACTCGCGCAACAAGCGCTTCTTCGCCGCCCTCAACCGCTAGCGGAGCGGGGTGTCGCCGGGCGGCCGGCGACCACGCGTCCTACGGCGTGCTCCTACGGCGTGCTCCTCCGGCGTGATGGTTGCGGCGGACGCCCTGTGGGGTTGATGGGTGCCACACGGTGGCACTAATCAACCCCGGTAGCGCCGCAGGGTTCGTGACGGCCGGTTCGTGCCGAGCGGTTCGTGCCCGTGCGGACGACGCCGCGGCCCGGCGGCCCGCCTGCTCCCCGCAACCGGGCGGCCAGGACAGCCGATTGGAGCGGCACGCCGCCGGTCAGGTATGGTTTCACCGCTCCGTCGCTCCGGCTGCGGGCACGGCCAGGTAGCTCAGTTGGTACGAGCGTCCGACTGAAAATCGGAAGGTCGGCGGTTCGACCCCGCCCCTGGCCACCAGCACTGCTTCTCGGCCCCCTCCTCACCAACACCCCGCCTGCACACGGGCGGTTTGGTCGCCGACGGCAGCGGCCCTATGCTGGTGCGGCGCTTCCAGCGGACTCTCTTGTCCTACGGCGGCGCGGGCCCCCATCGTCTAGCGGCCTAGGACTCCGCCCTTTCACGGCGGCAGCGCCGGTTCGAATCCGGTTGGGGGTACAACAGGCAAGAGGGATCCTGACCCATGGGTCGGCCCGGCCTACCCCGTCAAGGCCCGCGAGGTTCGATCCCTCGTCGTGACGCCGCTTCGGCAGCCTCTGTAGGCAGGGTCGAAGGAGACCGTGTCGCAGGAGGCCAAGTCGCAGGAGCCCGGGTCGAATTGCGATGCCGATGGGTCCCGATTGGCAGGCGTCGGCGGCGATGAGTTAGAGTTTCGCTCGCTTTACCAGTGGTTGATCTGGCCCCGTGGCGCAGTTGGTTAGCGCGCCGCCCTGTCACGGCGGAGGTCGCGGGTTCGAGTCCCGTCGGGGTCGCCACAACGCAGAGGCCTGGTCCATGAGGACCGGGCCTCTTGTCGTTCCCGGGCGTCTTGTCGATGCTGCCTATGCTCGCGGGGTGGAGTGCGAGCCGGCTGAGTTCGAACGGTTGGTCGAGCGGGCGCTTGACGGCATACCGGCCGAGATCGCTGACCTTGTGCACAACGTCGTGGTGCTGGTGGAGGCCGAGTCGCCCGCTGACGCCCCCGAGCTCCTCGGTCTCTATGAGGGCTTGCCGCTGACCGAGCGCGCTCACAACGATGCGGGCGGCCTGCCCGACCGGATCACGATCTTTCGTGGCCCGCTGCTCCGCCGGTGTCGCGACGCGGAGGAGCTTGAGCGAGAGGTGCGGATCACCGTGGTGCACGAGGTGGCCCACCACTTCGGCATCGACGACGAGCGGTTGCATCGCCTCGGCTACGGCTGATCCCGACAGCCTGTGCAGGTCAGGAAGCCAGCGCGAAACCCACGAAGGCCGCCGCCAGCGACAGAGTGACCGTCGCGGCGGCGTATGTCAGCGCGCGAGCGTGGGACTGCTCGGCCAGGCCGACCGTGCGCACCGCGAACGACGAGTAGGTCGTGAGCCCACCGCAAAACCCGACGCCGAGCAGTGCCCACAGGCCGCCGTCGAGAGCAGCAGCGCTCAGGGCGCCGAGCAGCAGGGAACCGACCACGTTGACCAGGAGTGTGCCGAGCGGGAGGTCGCGATCCCACAGATGCCCCACGGCATACCGAATCCCGGCGCCGACACCGGCGCCGATCAGCACGAGCAGGCCGGTCACTCCACGCCCTCCTCGGCGACGAACTCGGCCCGCTCGCCCGAGCTACTCGTCCGCGATGCCAGCTGCACGGCGAGCACGGCAACCACGAGCGTGCCCAGGAGGTATGCCGCGGCGAGGCCGCCGCGACCCGACGCCAGCAGCGCCCGCCCCTGCTCGGAGGTCGCCGACAGGGTCGTGAAGCCGCCGAGCAGGCCAGGCCCACAAAACACCGCGGCCGTATGCCGCCGTGCCCAAGGCAGCGCCGGCAAGAGGCCCAGCAACACCGAGCCGATGACGTTGATCGCGAAGGTGGTCCAGGGGAAGCCCGATCCGTCGGGCACGGCCTCGCCGAGCGCCCAGCGCGTCCACCCTCCGAGCGCACCGCCCACGCACGCCGCACCGATGAGGTGCCAGGGGGGCAGCCGAGTCACGACACGGACTGCTCGGAGGCCACATCCTCAAACCGCAGGGGTTGACCACCCTCGCTCTGGCGCAGGAACTCACCGAAGAACCAGTGGCAGTAGTTGAGCTGGTCGGGGGTGCGCGACACCGTCAGCAGGCGCTGGGCCCGAGAGAACGCCTCGGCCAGATCGAGCACCTCGATGATCTGCGGGATCAGCGGGGGGAGCCTGGGCGACATACGCACCCGGACGTCCACGACCTGCTGTCCGCGATCGGCGGCCTCTTGCACCTGATCGAGCACGATGCTCGGGAAGGCCTCGTCGAAGCTCGTAAACAGGTCGCTGAGGCTGGTTGCGAGCGGATAGTCGTGCTCGCGGGTCAGCGACAGCAGCCGCAGCTCGCGCCGCAGACCGGCGTAGTAGTCCTGCAGCTCCTGGCACTGGGGGACGTCGACGCCGAGCAGGGTGACCTCCGCGCCCTCGGCAACCGACGACTCGATCGGCACGGCTGTCTGGTGGAAGGTGTAGGACGGCACGCGGGAAGGATCAGAGTCCGCGGCCGGCTCGAACCACACCGTCTTGTGTTCGCCGTCAATCTCGACGCCCCACATAGTGGCGCACATGGCGACGATCTCGACGCCGCGGCCGGTGGTGGACAGCGGGTCGACGACGCGGCGCGACGGCGGGATGGGGGTCTGGTCGGAGACCTCGATGCGGGGGTGCTCCTGGGTGCCGCCAATGGCAACTTCGATCGGCGGAGCGGCGTGGAGCAACGCGTTGGTGACCAGTTCGGAGACCCCGAGGGCAGCGCACTCGGCCAGGTCGGGCCGATCGATCTGTGAGCACGCCTCGATCACCCAACGACGGGCGATGCTCACCGATCGTGGGCCAGAGCCGACGTGCATGCTCACTCGGGTCAAGGTCACTGCCGCAATCCCCCCCAGGATTCTTCTAGAACTTCGTACTTGCTTGAGAACGTTCGTACCTGTTTTTGCCTCGCATCGCACCGTTTTGGGCAATTTGGTGAGCACTGCTGCCCACCCTCCATCTTGTCAGGCCGAGCCGCCCGGATGAAGCACCGCCGAGGCGCTACGGGCCACGATTCCACCGACGACGTAGCGCCACCGGCCAGCTGCAGCCGGTAGGCAGTCGACAGGCGGGCAATGGGCCCCGTTGACGGTTCGGGCCAGGCCCAGGACCAATGGTCCAGTCCGCACCATCCTTTGTGACTAGAGCGATTGTGCCCCTTTGGGTGAGGGTATGACGCGCGCGCTCTCGTTAAGGTTGTCTAGATCGCTCAACTTGGCTGTCGGGGGGGTGCCGACGCCCACATCAGAAAGCAGTTTCGTGCGCCGACTCTCTGTCTTGACCGCCATCACCGCGCTCGTCGCGGGCCTCTTGGCTGGGTTGTTCCCGGGAAGCGCGAGTGCCGCCACTACCTACTCGGCTGCCCCCGCCTCCTCCTGGATCCCCAACGGCACCGTGCGCGCCATTGCGGTGACGCCCACGACCATCTACATCGGCGGCGAGTTCACCTCGCTGCGCCACCCCTACACGGGAGCCGTGGTGACGCGCAGCCACCTCGCGGCGATCGACCGGGCGACCGGCAACCCGACCTCGTGGAACCCGGCACCGAACTCCTATGACTCCGACGAGCAGCCGCCGATCGCCACCATCGCGGTCGGCCCCGACGGCATGGTCTACGTGGGCGGCGACTTCACCAGCATCGGTGGGGTCACGCGCATCCACGCGGCGGCGGTCACGCCGGCCGGCGCCGTGACTTCTTGGCGCGCCGACACCGACGCCTCGCTCGGTCACGTGTGGGACATGGCCGTGAGCGGCACCAAGCTCTACATGGTTGGCCAGTTCAACACCGTCAACGGCCAGTCGCGCGACGGAGCGGCCCGGGTCGACCTGTCCAACGGCGCCGTTGACGCCTGGGACGCGCACCTGAGCGGCCGCGCACAAGCGGTCGCCGTGACCGGTTCGACGGTCGTGCTCGGTGGCACCTTCACCGCGATCGGTGGGGCGGCTCGCAGCTACCTCGGCTCGGTCGACACCGCGACCGGAGCGGTCTCGTCTTGGGCGCCGGCCACCCAGTGCGACTCGGGCATCATCTGCCGGATCCGCGACCTCGCGGTCAACGGCTCCCAGGTCTACGCCGCCATCGGTGGCGAGCCGGGCGGCCGCGCCGCAGCCTGGACCCTCGGCATGGACAACCCGATGTGGAAGGACGTCACCGACGGCGAAGTCCAGACGCTCGACTACTTCGACGGCGTCGTCTACCTCGGCGGCCACTTCTCCGCGGCCATCCGTGACTCGGCGCACCAGTCGCCCAATCCCGCCGTCAACCGCAACCAGTTCGCTGCCGTGGACGCTGCCACCGGGTTGGTCCTGCCCTATGCCCTGCCGACGAGCAACCCGGCTCTGCCCGGTCTGTGGGCGATCCACGCCGACGCCTCGGGCCTGCGCATCGGTGGCGGTACGACGCTCACCAGCGGCCCGTTCGCCCGGTTCCTGACCTTCGCCGCCACCGGCGTGACGGTGCCCGGCCCGGTTGCTCCGCCGACCACGACGGTGACCGTCAAGACCAAGGGCTGCAAGACGTGCCTGGTGCGGGTGAACTCGCGCCGTGGCTCGAGCTCGTGGAGCTCGCCTTGGGTCAAGGCCAAGGGCGGCGTGACGACGTTCAGCGTGTGGACCTCCCGCACCGTGGGCCTGACCGTGCAGGTCAAGGCTCCCTGGGAGCGCAAGCAGAAGAACAACGCCGAGGTAGTCATGCGCTACAAGGGCAAGAAGGTCGGCCAGAAGGTCAGCGCGAAGGTTGCCGCAGCCATGAAGAAGGCCACCTCCTGCTACGCCGGCACCTCGGCCCGCTCGCTGAAGTTCACCGTGCAGGTCAAGAAGGTGAAGGCCGG
>JBAQXA010000075.1:0-2287 GCA_049299195.1 Nocardioides sp. | reverse complement strand
GGCACGGCCACGGCCTGGTCGTCTGATCACTGTCGGTGACACGCGGCAAGATGGGTCCATGAGACTCGCGGCTGCCGAACTGCACTGGATCCAGCTTCCCCTCGTCGCACCCTTCCGCACGTCCTTCGGCACGACCCATGTGCGCGAGACCTTCCTCCTGCGCATCGTCACCACCGACGGGGTTGAGGGGTGGGCCGAGTGCGCCGCAGAGGAGGACCCGCTCTACAGCGCCGAGTTCTTGGAGGGGGCGGAGTTGGTCGTGCGCGACCACCTGCTGCCGCGGCTGGTCGCACTCGGCGATCAGCTCTCCGCCAACCGTGTGAAGCCCGCTCTCGCCCCCGTTACCGGGCATCCCATGGCCAAGCACGTGCTGGAGACCGCGATCCTCGACGCCGAGCTCAAGGCGGCTGACCAGTCCTTCGGCCACTACCTGGGCGCCGTGCGAGACCGGGTGCCCGCGGGGGTCTCAGTGGGCATCTTTGACTCACTGCCGGTGCTGATGGATCACGTCGCGCGCTACGTCGACGCGGGCTACCAGCGGATCAAGCTCAAGATCGAGCCCGGTTGGGACATCGAACCCGTGCGCCTGGTGCGTGAGACCTATGGCGACGAGCTTGGCCTGCAGGTCGATGCCAACGCGGCATACACCCTCGCCGACGCGCGGCACCTAGCCCGGCTCGACGACTTCGATCTGCTCCTCATCGAGCAACCGCTGCCCGCCGACGACATGCGCGGCCACGCCACCTTGGCGCGCTCGCTGCGCACGCCCGTCTGCCTCGATGAGTCCATCGAGTCCGCGCGCGACGCCGCCACCGCGATCGCGCTCGGCGCCTGCTCGGTGATCAACATCAAGCCGGCGCGCGTCGGGGGCTATCTCGAAGCCCGCCGCATCCACGACATCGCCGAGGCCAACGGGGTCCCGGTCTGGTGTGGCGGCATGTTGGAGACGGGCATCGGCCGAGCCCCCAACGTGGCTCTTGCGGCGCTGCCGGGCTTCGTCCTGCCCGGTGACACCTCGGCGTCGGATCGCTACTACGCCACCGACATCACCCCGCCGTTTGTGCTCGAGGAGGGTCATCTCCGAGTGCCTACCGGACCCGGTATCGGAGTGGAGGTTCTGCCCGAGATCCTCGCGGAGCTCACCCGCTCGGTCACCGCGTTGCGGCTGGAGTCCTGACGTCGATGCCGCCGCGCACCCCCGGCTTCAGACCCGCTCCCGGCACGATCCCGACCGAGCCTGGCGTCTATCGCTTCCGTGATGCCAAGGGCCGGGTCATCTACGTCGGCAAGGCCAAACAGCTGCGTGCGCGGCTCTCCTCCTACTTTCAGGACCCGGCCGGCCTCCACCCTCGCACCGCCACGATGGTCGCGACCGCGGCCGCCGTCGACTGGACTGTCGTCGCGACCGAGGTCGAGGCCCTGCAATTGGAGTACTCCTGGATCAAGGAGTTCGACCCGCGCTTCAACGTCAAATATCGCGACGACAAGTCCTATCCCTGGCTCGCGGTGACCGCCAGCGACGAGTTCCCCCGTGTGTTCGTCGGCCGCGGCAGCAAGCGTCGCGGCACCCGCTATTTCGGCCCCTACAGCCACGCCTGGGCGATCCGCGAGACCGTCGACGCGCTGCTCCGCGTCTTCCCGATGCGGTCCTGCAGCAACGGCGTCTTCAAGCGCGCCCAGCAGGTCGGCCGGCCCTGCCTCCTGGGCTACATCGACAAGTGTTCGGCCCCGTGCGTCGGACGCGTCGACGAGACCCAACACCGCGAGATCGTCGATGACTTCTGCGCCTTCGTCGGCGGCCAGAGCGCCCGGTTCGTCAAGCAGATCCAGAGCGAGATGTACGCCGCCTCCGAGGCCCTGGAGTTCGAGCGCGCCGCACGCTTGCGCGACGACCTGGGGGCGCTCCACAAGGCGCTGGAGAAGCAGACCGTGGTCTTCTCCGACGGCACCGATGCCGACATCGTCGCGTTGGCCGAAGATCCGCTGGAGGTGGCGGTGCAGATCTTCTACGTCCGCGGCGGCCGGGTCCGTGGCCAGCGCGGTTGGGTGGCCGACCGGGTGGAGGAGGGCGGCACCGCCGAGCTCGTCGAGGACTTCCTGCTCCAGGCCTATGGGGGAGCCGATGCGGGTGACCTCGACGCCATTCCCCGGCAAGTGCTCGTGCCGGCGTTGCCGCCCGACCCGGAGACCCTGCAGCAGCTACTCCAGGATCGGCGCGGGGCCAAGGTCTCGATTCGGGTGCCCCAGCGCGGGGGCAAGCTGGCGCTGATGGAGACCGTGGCCGCCA
>JBAQXA010000074.1:0-6244 GCA_049299195.1 Nocardioides sp. | reverse complement strand
TCCGGCTCCCCCCCCGTGTGAGCCGGACCCGCCTGGCTTTACTTGACCTCTGCGCGCAGCACTCGCCAGAGGCCGATCGCCAGCGGGAGCAGCAGCCACAGGGCGCCGGAGACCGCCAGGTGTTGCCACTGCTCGCTGGTGAGTGCTTGGTCGTTGACCAAGGGCTGTTGGGCGAAGTTGAAGTCGGCCCAGGGCCGGAGGTCGCGCCACCACTTCAGGAAGACCTCGGCGATGCTGAACGCGACGGACAGCACGTAGCTGTAGACGAAGAACATGACAATCGCTACCGCGGTGTTCAAGAAGAGCGTGCCGAAGGCGAAGCCAGTGGCCATGCCGATCAGATGCCACAGGAAGAAGTTCGTCACCTGGACGGTCGACTGGTTCCAGATCGGGTCGGCGTCCGAGATCACGCCCATCAAGAAGGTCGCTCCGGCCGCCAGCAACAGTCCGGTGGCCACGGCGAGGAGAGCCACCATCACGCTGGCCACGAACTTGGCCCCAATGAGCGTCAACCGGGAGGGGACCAGCACGAAGCTGACCAGCGCGGTCCGCTGCGAGAACTCCGCGGTGACCGCCATGATCCCCAGGATCGGCAGGAAGACGCCCAGCGGCATGTTGGCACCGGTCATGAAGTCGGTGAAGGAGAGCACCGAGTCAGTCTTTGCCCCCACGATCAGCATGATCACTAGCACGCCGGCCGTCGCCAGCCCCGTGCTGAGCAGCAGCCAGAACCCAGCGCGGGTATCGACCATCTTGCGCAGCTCGATCGCAACCAACCGGGTGAAGGGAATCGGCCGCGTGGCCGCGAGATCGAGCCCGGGCTGAGCCGGGGTTGTCAAGGTACTCATGCGGGTTCTCCAACCACTATCGACTCGCGCGCCGTGGCGGCGGTGAGCTCGAGGAACAGGGACTCCAAGCCCTCTGCAGGGCGGAGATCGGTGATGATGATGCGGTGCTCAAGGGCGAGCCTGCCGACCTCGAGGGGTGCTGCCGCGACGCGCAGGCCTTGACCGGCCGAGATGGCTTCGTAGCCGGCCGCAACCAGGGCAGCGGCGAGCGCCGCGTTGTCGACACTGCTGACCAGGCTCCCCGCAGAGACACCCCCGAGGAGCTCCTCCTTGGTGCCCTGAGCAACGATCTTGCCGCCGCCGATCAGGATCATCTCGTCGGCGATCTGCTCCACCTCATGGAGCAGGTGGCTGCTCAGCAGCACCGTGCCGCCGCGGTCGGCGTAGTCCTTGAGCAACCCGCGCATCCAGCGGATGCCGGCAGGGTCCAAACCATTGGCGGGCTCGTCAAGGATCAGCACCGAGGGCTCGCCGAGGAGGGCGTTGGCAATGCCGAGGCGCTGGCGCATGCCAAGGGAGTAGTTGCGCACCCGGCGCTTGGCCTCGTGCGGCTCCAGGCCCACGAGGTGGAGCATGTCGTCGACCCTGCTGCTCGGCAGCCCCATGGTGCGCGCGCTGAGCGTCAGCACCTCGCGCCCGGTGCGTCCGGCGTGTTGAGCCGAAGCATCGAGCAGGACGCCGACATGGCGTCCTGGATTGGGAATCTGCGAGTAGTGATGGCCCCCGATGAGCACTTCGCCTTGCGTGGCTGTGGTCAGACCGACCATCACGCGCATCGTCGTGGTCTTGCCGGCGCCGTTGGGCCCCAGGAAGCCGGTCACCCGACCCTGGTCACACGTAAAGGTCACATTGTCGACGGCGGCGAAGGTGCCGTACCGCTTGGTTAGTCCCCGTATCTCGATCATGTGCCCCAGTCTGCTGGGGGATCACCCTGAGGCACATCAGCCCCGGGGCCCTACTTGTCCCCTACTTAAGTAGGTAGTCACACTCACTTGCGTAGCCCCGAGGCTGATGCCCGCGGGCCGTTAGACACCTAGGCTGAGTGGATGCAGGTCGCCCCGTATCAGCCTTCGCTGAGGTGGTGGGGCCACGCGTGGCGCTTCGCCGTCATGGCCGCGTTGGGGCTTGCCTTGTTCGCTTTCGTCTCCTCCGAGCACGCCCATGTAGGCGCCACCTCGTTGATCGTGGTCGACGTGGTCTGCGGAGTGCTGGCCTTCGTCGTGGTGCACCTCCGCCACCGCTGGCCGTTTGCGGTGGCGCTGGCCCTCGGAGTACTCGGCACCTTCTCGTCACTGGCGAGCGGGCCGCTCCTGCTCGGCGCCGTCTCGCTGGCCACCCATCGCCGTTGGCGCCAATACGTTGTCTTCGGGGTCTTGTTGGTGGGTGGAGGCATGTTCTACACCCGGTACGTCGACCAGGGACCTCCCACCGCCTGGTGGGCGGAGCTGACAGTCAACGTCACGCTGACCGGCCTTGTCCTCGGCTGGGGCGCCTACATCGGATCGCGTCGCGAACTGGTGTGGACGCTGCGCCAGCGCGTCGAACGAGCCGAGGCCGAGCAGGAGTTGCGGACCCGCCAGGCACAAAGCAACGAGCGCACCCGGATCGCGCGCGAGATGCACGATGTCTTGGCCCATCGCATCTCGCAGATCTCGATGCGCTCCGGCGCCCTCGCCTTCCGCGACGATCTGTCCGCCGAAGAGCTGCGGCAGGGGTTGGGTGACGTGCAAGAGCAAGCCAACTCCGCGCTGGTCGATCTGCGCGGCGTCCTGGGGGTGCTGCGCGACGACTCCGGTGAACTCGTCAGCCGGCCCCAGCCGACGTATGCCGACATCGCGGCGCTCATCGATGAGGCAGGGGCTGCGGGACAAAGGGTGACCCTGCAAGACGAGCTGGCCGAGGAGCTGGGCGACCGCACTCTGCCCGATGATCTCGGGCGCACGCTCTATCGCGTCATCCAAGAAGGCCTCACCAACGCCCGCAAGCATGCTCCCGGGACGCGGGTGTATCTCACCTTGACCGGCGGGCCGAAGCAAGGGGTCACGGTCGAGTTGACCAACCCGACCGGCTTCCGCGACACCGCGGCTCCTGGCAGCGGCCTCGGCCTGGTCGGGCTGGCCGAGCGGGCGGCGTTGCAGGGCGGCACCCTGACCTCGGCGAGGAGTGGGCAGTCGTTCACCCTGCGCTGCTGGTTACCGTGGTCTGCATGATCCGGGTGCTGATCGTCGACGACGACCCTTTGGTGCGCAGCGCCTTGACACTGATGCTCGGCGGCCAGCCGGACCTGAGCGTGGTCGGTGAGGCGGGCGAGGGACGCGCCGCGCTCGATCGTGTTCGCGAGCTCTCCCCCGACGTCGTGCTGATGGACATTCGGATGCCAGTCATGGACGGTCTGCAGACGACGGCCACCTTGCACCAACAGCCCAATCCGCCGCGCGTGATCGTGTTGACGACGTTTGACGCCGACAACTACGTCTTGGGGGCGCTGGCTGCCGGGGCCGACGGGTTCCTGCTCAAGGACACTCCCCCGGCCGACATCGTCGCCGCGATCCGACGGGTGGCCGATGGCGAGGCCATGCTTTCTCCCGGCGTCACCCAGACCGTCATCCGCCACGTCCGCGAGGACACCAGCGACGAGCGCAGCCGCGCGGCCACCGCCCGGCTCGGCACCCTGACCGACCGCGAGCACGAGGTCGCCGTCGCCGTCGGGCGCGGGCTCTCCAACGCCGAGATCGCCACCGAACTGTTCTGCTCGGTGCCCACGGTGAAGGCGCACGTCTCGCGTCTGTTTGACAAGCTCGGGACTACCAACCGCGTCCAGATCGCCATCTGCGTCCACGACGCCGGACTGATCTAGCCGCCATCCACAAGGGTCAGACCGCGCGCCGAACGAACGGGATCCTGCTCATCGCCGCCGACACGAGGAAGGCCAGCCCGATCACAAGGGCGTTGTAGGCCAGGATCCCGCCGACGGAGCGAGCCCCCCACAGCGACGGGTGACCCATCAGGCGCGAGAGGCCGTAGGCGATCAGGAGATGCACGCAGAACACCCCGAATGTGTAGTCGCCCATGCGCCGCGCCCGCTTCGACCAGCGTGGACTGGCCAGCGGTGAACTCTCGGGGATCAAGGAGTGAGCCACCAGGAAGACGCCGACCGCACATAGGCCGAGCAGCGGCCCTTGGTAGCTGACCGGCGAAACCGTATCGAGGAAACGCGACAAGCTCGGGGCTAGTTGCCGAAGCGCCACCGACTGCACGGTCAGCTCGATCGAGAGCGCGATCGTGATCAAAGCAAGCAGCCACAGCCGCCATCCCCCGACGACGACATCGCGCAGGGCGTAACCGAGCAGGAAGTAGCCGACATAGGGAAGGAACTGTGTGGTCAGGGTCGGGTCGGCCACATTGACCCGCCCACCCAGCTCGAGGATGATCCGCCGGGTCACGAGGTCGACCGCTGGCAGAGCCGTCACCAGGATTGCCGTCACCAGCAACGCGCGCCGGCTGAGGCTTTCCACCAGCGGCCAGAGCACAGGGGTGACGATGTAGAGCCCCAAAATGAGCCAGAAGAAGTACAGGCCGGTGAAGACCTGGCCGGCGATGAGGCGCGCGACCAATCGCTCCCACGAGGCGTCGGACAGGATGAACCAGAAGACCGCGATGTAGACGACGTGCCACACAACCAGGGGTATGCCGATCCGGGCCAGCCGTCGGCGATAGAAGGCCATCGGTGACCGGTCTTGCGGCGGACGCAACAACAGGGCGCCGCTCACCATAACGAAGACTGGCACCGCCCACTTCGTCCCAAAAGTGAGCAGTGTCGCCAACTGCCAGGCGCGAGAGTCGTGGTCCTTGATCTGGAGATAGCTCATGCCGGCGACGTGGATCAACACCACCGCCAGGATCGCGGCCGTGCGCAGATAGCTCGTCCACGCGAGATCTGGTCGGTGTGCAAGAGCAGGTCGGTGGGTGGTCGCAGCGGTCACAACCGGCCATCCTGCCGCAGTTTCACACCTCGTAGCGCGCGCCGGGGCGGGCGAGGTCGAGCGAACCGGCAAATCGGCTGGCGGCCTCTGCGCGCAGCACCTCCGGATCGTGCCACGGCGGGATGTGGGTGAGCACGAGGCGGTCGACACCGGCACTCGCGGCGAGCTGCCCGCAGTCCGCGCCCGTGAGGTGGATCCCCGGCGGGTTCTCGGCGGAAGACACGAAGGACGCCTCAGCCAGGAGCAGGTGCGCCCCAGCCGACAAGGTGTCGAGCCCGGCGCACGGACCGGTGTCGCCGGTGTAGGCCAGCACCCGGCCACCCGCTTCGACCCGCAGCCCGAACCCGGGCACGGGATGCTCGACCGGGAGCGGCTCGATCGTGAAGGGGCCGATGCGCACCGGCTCCGCGTGGGTGTAGAACTCAAACTCCGCCGCCATGCCGCCGGGCGGCAGATCATAGGCGCGTTCGATGCGGCCCGCGGTCCCGGCGGGACCCCAAACGGCAACCGCACCCTGATGGCCGGCGGGGTGGTACTTGCGCATCACATAGAGGCCGCAGAGGTCGAGGCAGTGGTCGGCGTGGAGATGGCTCAGGAAGATGCCGTCCAACCGCAACGGGTCGGCATACCGCTGCAGCGCGCCGAGCGCCCCGCTCCCCAAGTCGAGCAGGATCCGCCAGGTGCGCTCATCGACGGTCTCCTCGACCAAATAGCACGAGGTCGGCGAGTCGGGGCCGGGGAAGGAGCCCGAGCAGCCGACGACGGTGAGCCTCACGTCAGCCCCCCGACGAACTGGGTGGCCGCACGCAGTTCGGGGCCTAGGAACCGGCGCCCGATCGACTCGAACTCGGCGGGCTCGCCCGTCGTCAAGAAGGTGTATGCCGGGTCGCCGGCCGTCTGCATCAGGCCAGTGTCGGCGAGCATTCGGTAGACGTCCTTCGCGCACTCCTCGGCGCTGGACACGAGCGTGACATCGTCGCCCACGACGTAGGAGATGACACCGGTCAGCAGCGGGTAGTGCGTGCAGCCAAGGATCAGCGTGTCGACACCGGCCGCCACCAGCGGGTCGAGGTAGTCGTGCGCCGCCGCGAGCAGTTCGGGCCCTCCGGTGACGCCCGCATCGACAAACTCGACAAACGCGGGGCAGACCCGGGTGGTGAGCGTGACCTGCGGCGCCGCGGCGAAGGCGTCGTCGTAGGCCATCGACTCGGCGGTCGCGCGGGTGCAGATCACCCCGATGCGCCCCGAGTGGCTGGCCGCCACCGCCCGCCTGGTCGCCGGGAGGATCACCTCGACCACGGGCACCCGATAGCGCTCGCGGGCGTCTCGCAAGACGGCCGCGCTGGCCGAGTTGCACGCGATGACCAAGGCCTTGACGCCGCGGTCGACCAGATGGTCGAGACACTCCAGCGC
>JBAQXA010000073.1:0-2660 GCA_049299195.1 Nocardioides sp. | reverse complement strand
AGCGTCGAGACGCTGAACACCTTCATCGAGGCCAACACCAAGAAGGAGGCATAAGGATGGCCACCCACGCAGACCCGCGTGACATCATCCTGGCGCCGGTGATCTCGGAGAAGTCCTACGGCCTGATCGAGGACAACGTGTACACCTTCCTGGTGCACCCGGACTCGAACAAGACGCAGATCAAGATCGCCGTCGAGCAGATCTTCGACGTGAAGGTCTCCAGCGTCAACACCGCGAACCGGCAGGGCAAGCGCAAGCGCACCCGCTACGGCTACGGCAAGCGCAAGGACACCAAGCGCGCCCTCGTGACGCTGTCCGCTGACAGCAAGCCCATCGAGATCTTCGGGGGACCGGTCAGCTGACCGGCCCACGAGTAGAGGAATAAGAACTCATGGCAATTCGTAAGTACAAGCCGACGACCCCCGGTCGCCGCGGCTCGTCCGGTGCCGACTTCTCCGAGGTGACTCGTAGCCATCCCGAGAAGTCGCTGGTCCGTCCCCTGCACGGTAAGGGCGGGCGCAACGCGCACGGCCGTATCACCACCCGGCACAAGGGTGGCGGCCACAAGCGCGCCTACCGGCTGATCGACTTCCGCCGGCTCGACAAGGACGGCATCGACGCCAAGGTCGCTCACATCGAGTACGACCCGAACCGCACCGCGCGTATCGCGCTGCTGCACTTCGTCGATGGCGAGAAGCGCTACATCATCGCCCCCAAGGGCCTGAAGCAGGGCGACCGCGTCGAGACCGGCCCGAACGCCGACATCAAGCCCGGCAACAACCTGCCGCTCCGCAACATCCCGACCGGTACCCAGGTCCACAACGTGGAACTGCGCCCCGGCGGCGGTGCGAAGATGGCCCGCTCGGCCGGTGCGTCGGTCCAGCTCCTCGGCAAGGAGGGCGGCTACGCCACCCTGCGTATGCCGTCGGGTGAAATCCGTCGCGTCGATGTGCGCTGCCGCGCCACCGTCGGCGAGGTCGGCAACGCCGAGCAGTCGAACATCAACTGGGGCAAGGCCGGCCGTATGCGCTGGAAGGGCAAGCGCCCGACGGTCCGCGGTGTGGTCATGAACCCGGTCGACCATCCGCACGGCGGTGGCGAGGGCAAGACGTCGGGTGGTCGCCACCCGGTCAGCCCGTGGGGTAAGCCCGAGGGCCGCACCCGCAAGAACAAGGAAAGCGATCGTCTGATCGTCCGTCGCCGTCGTACCGGCAAGAACAAGCGATAATAGGAGGAGGTAAGAAAATGCCACGCAGCCTGAAGAAAGGCCCGTTCGTCGACGACCACCTCCTGAAGAAGGTGGATGCGCAGAACGAGAAGGGCACCAAGAAGGTCATCAAGACCTGGTCCCGCCGCTCGACCATCATCCCCGACTTCATCGGTCACACCTTTGCGGTCCATGACGGACGCAAGCATGTCCCGGTGTTCGTGTCCGACTCGATGGTGGGTCACAAGCTGGGCGAGTTCGCGCCCACCCGCACCTTCAAGGGTCACATCAAGGATGACCGGAAAGCGAAGCGCCGGTAATGAGCACCAATACTGATACGCAAGCGCAGAGCGCATCTGCCACCGCGAAGTTCGTGCGCGTCACCCCGATGAAGGCTCGGCGCGTCCTCGATCTGGTCCGCGGCAAGTCCGTGGACGAGGCTCTCGACATCCTGCGGTTCGCGCCGCAGGCTGCCAGCGAGCCCGTGTACAAGGTGATCGCCAGCGCGGCCGCCAATGCGGAGAACAACCAGAATCTCGATCGCCGGACCCTGGTCGTCACCGAGGCGTACGCCAACGAGGGCCCGACCATGAAGCGGTTCCAGCCGCGCGCACAGGGTCGTGCCTTCCGGATCCGCAAGCGCACGAGCCACATCACCGTGGTCGTGTCGTCGATCGGCGAGGTGGCCGCCGGCCGCAGCCGGTCGCGCCAGCCGAAGAAGAAGGGAGCCTAGCAGTGGGCCAGAAAATCAACCCGCACGGCTTCCGTCTGGGCATCACGACCGACTGGAACTCGCGGTGGTACGCGGACAAGCAGTACGCGGACTACGTGAAGGAAGACGTCGCGATCCGCAAGCTGCTCGCCGGCCCCATCCGGGTCCCCGGTGACCCGCGGCCGATCGAGCTCGATCGTGCCGGGATCGCCAAGGTCGAGATCGAGCGCACCCGCGACCGCGTCCGGGTGGACATCCACACCGCGCGTCCGGGCATCGTCATCGGTCGCCGCGGTGCGTCGGCCGACGTGATCCGCGCGTCGCTGGAGAAGCTGACCGGCAAGCAGGTTCAGCTGAACATCCTCGAGGTCAAGAACCCCGAGGCCGACGCCCAGCTCGTCGCGCAGGGTATCGCCGAGCAGCTGAGCAACCGCGTGGCGTTCCGCCGCGCGATGCGCAAGGCCATCCAGTCGGCGATGCGTCAGCCGAATGTCAAGGGCATCCGGGTCCAGTGCTCGGGCCGTCTCGGCGGCGCCGAGATGAGCCGGTCGGAGTTCTACCGCGAAGGTCGCGTGCCGCTGCACACGCTGCGCGCCGACATCGACTACGGGCTCTACGAGGCCAAGACCACCATCGGCCGCATCGGCGTGAAGGTCTGGATCTACAAGGGTGACATCGTCGGTGGCCGTCGCGAGCTGGCTGCGGCCGCTCCGGCGGCCGAGGATCGCCGCCCGCGCCGGC
>JBAQXA010000072.1:0-8905 GCA_049299195.1 Nocardioides sp. | reverse complement strand
GCTCGTGGGCCTGCGCGAGGGCCTCTTCGATCGACCCGGCGCCCCGGACCGTGGGCGGGGCCGGCGCACCCGGAGCCACACCCGAGGCCGCCCCGGCACCCACACCGGGCACATACCGCCACCCGGGGTCTCGCGTGACCACAACCGTGGTCCGCCCCGGGAGTGGGCGGCCGATGGCGTCAAATGTGGCCCGCCCCATGATCAGCACCCCGCCGAGCGTCGTCGCCTTGAAGTGGGCGAAGTCCTCCGGCAGGTGCCACGGAATCCGGTCGCCGTCGCCGATCACCCCGTTGTCGGCGACCGCAGCGATCAGCGTCACCCGAGGAGCCTCCGCGCGGGGCGCGCTTGCCGCAGCGGACGTCATACGGCGATGGGGGCTTTGATCCCGGGCTGGGGGTCGTAGCCGAGCACTTCGATGTCGTCGAGATCGAAGCCGTCGATGTCGCGAATCTCGGGGTTGAGGCGCAGCGTGGGCAGCGCGCCAGGCTCGCGGGTGAGCTGGAGCCGGGCCTGGTCGAGGTGGTTGAGATAGAGGTGCGCGTCGCCGAGGTTGTGCACGAAGTCGCCGACCTCCAGGTCACAAACCTGGGCGAGCAGGTGGGTCAGCAGGGCGTACGACGCGATGTTGAACGGGACGCCGAGGAAGATGTCGGCGCTGCGCTGATAGAGCTGACAGCTGAGTCGAGCTCGCCCGCCCGGGGCTGTCGGGGGTGCGACATAGAACTGGAAGAAGGCGTGACACGGGGCCAGCGCCATCTGCGGGATGTCGGCGACGTTCCACGCCGACACGATGTGCCGGCGGCCGTTGGGGTCCTCGCGCAGAGAGCGCACCAACCCTGCGATCTGGTCGACGCAGCGTCCATCGGGCGTCGGCCACGAGCGCCACTGGTAGCCGTAGACCGGCCCGAGATCACCGTCGGGGGCGGCCCACTCGTCCCAAATCGTGATGCCGCGCTCCTGCAGCCAGGCGATGTTGGTGTCGCCGCGCAGGAACCAGAGCAACTCCCCAAAGACCGAGCGGGTGTGGACCCGCTTCGTGGTCAGCAGGGGGAAACCCGCGGTGAGGTCGTAGCGGGTCTGGTGGCCAAAGACGCTCAGCGTGCCGGTGCCGGTGCGGTCGCCCTTCTCGACGCCGTTGTCCAACACGTGGGCGAGGAGGTCGAGATAGGCCTGCATTCCCCGGAATCTACTCCGCCGACAGAGCCATCGGCAGGGGACACGGCGGCGCTGGCGCCGGCCTTGGCGAGGGGGCCGCAGTGAGTGGTCGTGGCGAGGTGGCGAGAGCCGAGCCGCTTGCTAGGTCAGGGAGCGACAACGACGTGCGGGCCGCCATTGCGCACGATGCGGGTGGGGATCGGCTCCGGCCGACCCGCGACCACGCGGCCGTCGGCGCGGCGGCGGAGGACAAACTCGACCATGAGTCCGTCGTTGACGCCGGCGGCGACCGTGCCCTGGTCGGCGAGCAGGTTGCCGAGGCCGTAGACCACCCACGTGCCGTTGACCTTCTCGATCGGCTGTACGACGTGGGCGTGGTGGCCGTAGACCAGCGTGATCGCGCGCGACCTGGTCAGCTGCTCGGCGAGGCGACGTTGGTCGGGGGTCGGTTCGGTGACGTATTCGGTGCCCCAGTGCAGCGCCACCAGCACCGCGTCGGCGCCCGCTCGGCGGGCTCGGCGTGCGTCGGCAACGATGCGTTCGGGGTCAATGAGGTTGACCGACCAGGGCCGCTCCGCGTCGACCGGGAGCCCATTGGTGCCGTAGGTGTAGGAGAGCCACGCGACCGTGATGTCGTTGACCCGCACCAGCAGCGGCCGCCGAGCCTCCTTGCGGGATCGCGCGGTGCCGACGTGGGCGATGCCCGCCTCGTCGAGCGTGTCGAGGGTGCGGATGACGCCGGGCGTCCCCTGATCGACGCTGTGGTTGGACGCCGTGGAGCACCCGTCATAGCCGGTGGCGCGCAGACCTTCCGCTAGCTGCGGAGGTGCGCTGAACCGGGGATAGGACAAGAACGGGCCTTCGGGCGCTGCGAGCGGAATCTCCAGATGGCACCACGCGATGTCGGCACTCCGGACGTGGCGACGGATGCCGGCGAGCAGGGGTGCGAAGTCGAAGCCGCCCGAGGTGCGCGCGGCCTCCCAGACGCTGTTGTGGATCAGAACGTCGCCGGAGACCAGCACGCGGACCTCGGCGGTTGGGCTCTGTTGGTCCTCGGGCTGGACCTCGGGTGCAGTCTCGGGCGGGGTGCTCTGCGAAGGCGCCGACGGCTGCGGTGTCAGCGCGAGTCGAGGAGCCGGTGCGCCGGGACCGGCAGGCGCGGGCGGGGCGAGCAGGCCGGGCACCACGGCATACGCCAGCAGGGCGGTGATGAAGGCAAGGCGGCGCGAAGCTCGGCGCGGAGCCGGCTGCCCGCCACGCGGCCGCACGTCCATGCGCTCTCTCGGCCCCTTCCTTGCTGTCACTGCCCCGGTGCTGTCACCGTGATGGCGCTGTCGCGCTGCCGCCGTGGCGCCGGTGAGCTGGCGCGCGTCGTGGCCGAGGCCTCGATTGGGCACTCCGGACGATAACCTGAGCGTCATGAGCCAGACTCAGGTGAGGGCCCCGTTCGGCACCGTGCTGACGGCGATGGCGACGGCGTTCGCCCCCGACGGCAGCGTCGACACCGCAGCGACCGCCCGGATCGCCGAACATCTGGTCAACCACGGCCACGATGGCCTGGTGGTCTCTGGCACCACGGGGGAGTCTCCGACCACCACCGTGGCTGAGGACGGGGAGATCCTGCGTGCCGTCATCGAGGCAGTGGGTGATCGCGCCCACGTCGTCGCCGGCGTCGGGACCAACTCGACTGACCACTCCGTCGAGCTCGCCCGCCAGGCGTCCGCACTGGGGGCCGACGGCATGCTGCTGGTGACGCCGTACTACAACAAGCCCTCGCAGGCGGGCGTGCTACACCACTTCCGCACCGTCACCGCCGCCGGCGACCTGCCGGTCATGTTGTATGACGTGCCCGGACGCACCGGGCTCGCGATCGCCCCCGAGACTTATGCGCTGGCCGCCCAGGACGAGCGTGTCGTCGCGGTCAAGGACGCGGTCGGAAACTTCGCTCGCGGGGTGCGGATCATGGCCGAGACCGGCCTCGCGTTTTACTCCGGAGACGACCACAACAACCTGGGCTGGCTGGCCCACGGCGCCTGCGGGTTCGTTTCGGTCGCCGGCCACGCGTGCGGTGACCAACTCGCCGCGCTGGCTGCGCAGTGGTCCGCCGGCGATCATGCCGGCGCGCTGGCCACTTACAGTGGGCTCATGCCCGCCATGGACGCCATCATGGGCGTGCCCAACTACGGAGCGACCACCGCGAAGGCATGCCTGCAGATGCTCGGCGTGCTCGACAATCGCCGCGTCCGGGGTCCGCTGGTCGCGCTGGACGACGCGGAGTACGCCGCTCTGTGGGTCGGACTTGAGGCGGCCGGCCTGCTGTGACGGCCGCCCTGCCCGATCTGACCCGTCTCGCTGTGTTTGTTGCCCGATCCGTCCCGTCTCGCTGTATCCCCATCTCATCCGTTGTTAGCCAACCTGTTCTTTAGCCAACCCTTAAAGGAGCTTTGGTGAGTCATTCCCACCCCGAGTTGTCCCCGCCACCCCCACTCGCCGCCGGCGGCCTGCGGGTGACGCCGCTGGGAGGGCTCGGCGAGATCGGCCGCAACATGACCGTCTTCGAGTACGACGGGCGGCTGCTCATCGTCGACTGCGGGGTGTTGTTTCCCGAGGAGCACCACCCCGGCGTCGACCTGATCCTGCCCGACTTCGACGCGATCCGAGACCGCCTCGACGAGGTCGAGGGACTGGTGCTGACCCACGGCCACGAAGACCACATCGGGGCAACGCCCTACCTGCTGCGCGAGCGCAACGACATCCCGCTGATCGGCTCGACGCTGACGCTGGCGCTGCTCGACTCCAAGCTGCGCGAGCACCGGATCAAGGACACCGTGCATCGGCCCGTGCGTGAAGGCGACCGGATCACCGTGGGCCCCTTTGACCTGGAGTTTGTCGCGGTCAACCACTCGATCCCCGACGCGCTCGCGGTCGCTATCCGCACCGGCGCCGGCATGGTGCTGCACACCGGCGACTTCAAGATGGACCAGTTGCCGCTCGACGGCCGGATCACCGATCTGCGCGCCTTCGCGCGGCTGGGGGAGGAGGGCGTCGACCTCTTCCTGACCGACTCGACCAATGCGGAGTACCCGGGTTTCACCACGCTCGAGGCAGACATCGCGCCGGTGCTCGATCGGGTCTTCCACACCAGCAGGCAGCGGATCATCGTGGCCTGCTTCGCCTCCCACGTGCACCGGGTGCAGCAAGTGCTGGACACCGCCGCGGCCCATGGCCGCAAGGTCGGGTACGTCGGCCGCTCGATGGTGCGCAACATGGCGATCGCCCAGGATCTCGGCTACCTGACAGTGCCGCCCGGCGTCATGGTCGATGCCAAGGAACTGGCCGACCTCCCGCCGCACCAACAGGTCCTGGTCTCGACCGGGTCGCAGGGCGAGCCGCTCTCGGCGCTGGCGCGGATCGCGCAACGCAACCACAACTTCGTGCACATCGAGGAGGGCGACACCGTCATCTTGGCCTCCTCGCTGATCCCGGGCAACGAGAACGCCGTCTATCGCGTGATCAACGGGCTCTCCCGCTGGGGTGCCAACGTGGTGCACAAGGGCAACGCGCTGGTGCACGTCAGCGGGCACGCGAGCGCGGGCGAACTGCTCTATTGCTACAACGTCGTCAAGCCCCGCAATGTGCTCCCCGTTCACGGTGAGATCCGGCATCTGCGCGCCAATGGCGATCTGGCGGTGCGCACCGGCGTACCCCGCGACCGGGTGATCCTGGCCGAAGACGGCGTGGTCGTGGACCTGATCGACGGCGTGGCGCGGATCGCCGGCAAGGTCGACTGCGGCTACGTCTTCGTCGACGGTTCGACGGTCGGTGACGTCACCGAAACCTCGCTCAAGGATCGCCGGATCCTGGGAGAGGAAGGCTTCATCTCGGTGATCGTGGTCGTCGACACTACCGGCGGCAAGGTCGCAGCCGGTCCGGAGATCCACGCGCGCGGCTTCGCCGAAGACGACGCGACCTTTGAGCGAGTCAAGCCCGACATCGTCGACGCGCTCAACAAGCTCCTCGCCGAGGGCGTCGACGACGCCTATCAGCTTCAGCAGTCCGTACGCCGCGTGGTCGGCCGCTGGGTCAACTCCACCCATCGCCGCCGCCCGATGATCATCCCGGTGGTCATCGAGGCGTAGCGGGAGGCGCCTGGGCGCGAAGCCCGGGCCGAATGTGTACTTTTCCGGCACCAGGTGCCCGAAAAGCACACATTCGCGGGCCGGCGCCGGACCAGGTGGGTCAGCGCGTGTCGCCCAAAGCCTGGGTGCCCGTGGCCAGAGCTGGCGCGGACGGTGCCTCCCCGGCAGCGGCGCCGAGGTCTAAGACGGCGTCCACCTGATCCAGCCCGGCCGTGGCGTGGGTGATCCAGACGATGGACCGGGGGGCTTTCGGCGAGGCGGGGTCGGTGGCGGGAGGGCGGCCGAGTACCTCGTCGGCAAGACGGCTTGCGGTGTCGTGATCGAGATGGGCCGTCGGCTCGTCCAACACCAAGATGGGTTGGTCCGCCAGCAGCGACCGGGCGATGGCCAACCGGGCACGCTCTCCGCCGGAGATGGCCTGGCCACCGTCGCCCAGGTGCGTGTCCAACCCGCGGGGAAGCTCGCTGAGCCACTGGTCGAGGTGGGCAGCGTGCAGGGCCGCGAGGAGAGCGTCGTCGTCGGCATCGGTTCGGGCGAGGCGGAGGTTCTCCCGCAGGGTCGAGGCGAAGACATGAGGATCGTCGTCGACCAGGCCGGTGAGGCGGCGTACGTCGTCCAAAGCGAGGTCGCGTAGGTCGGCTCCGTTGAGCAGCAACCTGCCCGAGTGGGGGTCGAGGAAGCGCAAGAGCAGCGCGGCCAGCGTCGACTTGCCGCTGCCCGAGGGCCCCACCACCCCAAGACGGGCGCCCGGCGGCAGCGCGAAGTTGATGTCGGTGAAGGCGGGGTGTGGGCCCCATCCGCCAGCTAACGCCGTTGCTTCAGCCGTGAGTGGAGCTTGTGGTGTGGCCACTGGGGTCTCGGGTGTGGTGACCAGGGGGGTGGCCGCGATCAGCGCGTCGACGCGGTCGGCGGCCGACTCGGTGCGCGCCCGCGTGACCGCAGCGTCCGCGACGGGCAGCAGTGCATCGAGAAGGGCGATCGGGAGCATCACCAGAAGGGCGAGCATCGCCGGTGTGACGGCGCTGGTCGGGGCCACGACGGCAAGGACCGGGAGCGCAGCGGCTGCAGCCAGCTGGATGATCAGATGCCCACTGGACGCAGCCAGAACCGATCCGCGGCTCGCCGCGCCCAGTTCGGTTGCGATGTCGTCGATGTCATCGAGCGCGCGCCCCTCAGCGCGCCACACCACGATGTTGCGAGCGTCGCGGATGAGGCCGACGACGCGGCTAGAGAGTGCTGCACGAGCCGCGACCATGCGGCGCTGAGCAGGGCGAGCCATGGCCCGGCTTGCCCACCAGGAGCAAGCGGCGACGGCCCCGAGGGCAAGGACGAGGCCCGCAGCCGGGGGGCTGACGAGGGCGGCGAGCCCGGCCGTGATGACGGTGACACCCGCGGCGCTCAGGACCGGCTGACGCACACGCAGTTGCTCGTCGACGAGCGCGTCGACGTCGTCGACAACCGACGCCAGGACGTCGCCACGCTGGCGGCCGAGCCGCCCGGGCACCAGCGGGACCAGAGCGTCATACACCCGCGCGCGGCGTTCGGCGAGGAGTCGCAGGGCAGCGTCGTGGGAGACCAGTCGCTCGGCGTAGCGGAGCGCAGGTCGGGCGAGGCCAAAGGTGCGCACGCTCACGATGGCGACCATGAGCATCAGCACTGGGGGGTGTTCGGAGGCTCGCGTGATCAGCCAGCTGGCGGTGGCGGTCAGGGCGACGCCGGAAGCCACCGACAGTGTGCCTAGGAGGGTGCCGAGCTGACGCCACCCGCGCCCGGCGAGAAGGTCTGCGGCTGACTGCGGCGGCTCGGGCTGGATCGGCTTCGCAGCGGGTATGCCGGGCACACGCTGGTTGCTTGGCGAGGGCTCGGTCGGCGGGATCGAGGTTGATGCGGGGATGTGGATGATGTGATCGGCGGCTTCGATGAGGTGCGGCTTGTGCGCGACCACCACCACCGCGGCATGCGTAGCGAGGCGCCGCAACACCCGCAGGGTGATCTGCTCGGTCGCAGCATCAAGGTGCGCCGTGGGTTCGTCGAGGAATACCCACGGCCGGTCGGCGACGAGGATGCGGGCGAGGCCGAGACGCGCGCGTTGACCAGCAGACAGGCCGCCACCGTCCTCGCCAAGGATGGTGTCCAGGCCGCGGGGGAGAGCGCCGATCACGTCGCCAAGGCCCACCTCGTCGAGGGCGCGGAGAAGGGCTACGTCGGCAGTGGCGCCGCCATCGCTCGTGAGGTCGTCGCCGCAGGCGACCGTGAGGTTGTCGCGAATGCTGGCCTCCATCAGCCAGGGCCGTTGCGGAGCCCAGGCCAGACTCGCCCGCCAGAGTTCTGGGTCGAGGTCTTGGAGGTCTTGTCCGGTCGGGCTGGATGAGCCCGGCGGTGCGTCGGGCGGTGCGTCGGGCGGTGAGTCGGCGGCATACAGGCGCACGCTGCCGGCGGTGGGTTCCAGTTCACCCAGCAGCGCGGCCAGAAGGGTCGACTTGCCGGCGCCACTTGGGCCCACGATCGCGGTGAGTCCGCGTCCGGGGATGGTGGCCGTCAGCCCGCTCACGACCGGACTCAACCGGCCGCTGTAGGAGAGGGTCAGCTCGGTGAGTTCGAGGCGCGGAGGAGCCACTGCGTCACCGGATCGGCTCGCCCCTTGCGCCCCATACGCCCCACTGGGGGCGGGAAACTTGCGCTTAGCCCGGGAAGTTTCCCCGGCTAGCCGGGCAATTTGACGGCCAACCGGGGAATCCGACAGCACCTCAGCCGCCCCGGAGAGGGCGGCGGCG
This sequence comes from Nocardioides sp., assembly GCA_049299195.1. Lineage (GTDB taxonomy): Bacteria > Actinomycetota > Actinomycetes > Propionibacteriales > Nocardioidaceae > Nocardioides. The sequence goes on along the minus strand of JBAQXA010000072.1, from coordinate 837 downwards.
CCTTCGGCGGCGGAGTGGAACTCCGCGCCGACGCGGCGCAGGGGCCAGTAAGCCTCGGGGGCGAGGAGGAGGACGATCATCGCGGTCGTGAAGTCGAGCGAACCGCTAGCCAGGCGCAGCCCGACGGAGACGGCGACGAGGGCGACCGAGATGGTGGCGATGAGTTCGAGGGCACCCGAGGAGGCGAAGGCCAGCCGCAGGGTGTCCATCGTGGCTCGCCGGTAGCGATCGGTGATCGCGCGGATCGAGGCGGCCTGGGCATCAGCGCGGCGGAAGGCGACGAGCGTGGGCAGCCCGCGCATCACATCGAGGAAGTGCCCCGAGAGCATCCCGAGTTCGCGCCACTGCCGGTCGGCCCGCGCCTGGGTGGCCCACCCGATCAGCGCGGCAAAGACCGGCACCATCGGGATCGTCAGCAGCACGATCAACCCGCTCAGCCAGTCCTGCCAGGTGATCGCCGCGAGGGTCAGCGCCGGCAACACCGCCGCAAGCACCAGCGTGGGCAGGTAGCGCGTGAAGTAGGGCTCGAGGGCCGCCATGCCCCGTGTCGCGAGCAGGCTCACCTCGCCCACCGAGCGTCCCGCCAGTGCGTCGCCTCGGCCGGCGAGCGCGCTGCTCAGCAGCCGCCGCCGGAGCGCGGTCGACACCTGGCTCGCCGCCTGCACCGACCACATGTCGACCAGCAGCGCCAGCACCGCCCGGGCCAGCAGGATGCCGACGAGCCACCCGGCGGGGACCCACCAGCTGGTGGATGCCGGGTCCGAAACCAGCCGGACGAGCATGATGCCCAGCGCGAAGGCCTGCCCAATGGTCAGCAAGCCCACCAACATGCTGCCG
>JBAQXA010000071.1:0-6866 GCA_049299195.1 Nocardioides sp. | reverse complement strand
GCTGCGGCCAACGCCGTCGCACTGGCGCGGATGACCAGCGCCGAGGCGACCCTCGTCGACGTGCGCCCGGCAGCCGAGGCTCTTGGCCTGGATCGCGGCACCTTCCTGCACGCCGGTCCGCCGATCGAGTGGGAGCGGATGAGCGGCCCCCTGCGCGGCGCGCTGATCGGAGCCGTCCTGCTGGAGGAGCTCGCCGAGACCCCGGAGGAGGCCGAGCGCCAGTTGGCCGCAGGGGCGTTCACCTTCGAGCCGTGCCATCACCTAGGCGGGGTCGGACCGATGGCCGGCGTGGTGTCGGCCTCGATGTATCTCTACTGGCTGCGCGACGACGTGCACGACAACAGCTCCTGGTGCAGCCTCAACGAGGGTCTCGGCAAGGTGCTGCGCTACGGCGCCTACGGCGAGGAGGTCATCGACCGGCTGCGCTGGATGAGCGCCGTGCTTGGGCCGCTGCTGCAGCAGGCCGTGCGGTCGACGGGCCCCTTCGACATCAAGGCGATCATCGCCCAGATGCTGCAAATGGGCGATGAGGGTCACAACCGCAACCGCGCCGGCTCACTGATGCTGCTGCGGGAGTTGCTGCCCGGCCTAGTGACCGCCGACGGCAGCAGCGCCGACATCGCCGAGGCGATCCGCTTCTCCGGGGCCAACGAGCACTTCTTCCTCAACCTCGGCATGCCCGCGTGCAAGCTGGCCACGCTCGCCGCGCACGGCATCGCGGGGTCCTCGATCGTGACCACGATGGCGCGCAACGGCACCGACTTCGGGATCCGGGTCTCGGGCACGGGGGACGCCTGGTTCACCGGCCCCGCCAACACCCCCGAAGGGTTGTTCCTGGGCAGCTACGGACCCGACGACGCCAACCCCGACATCGGCGACTCGGCCATCACCGAGACCGGCGGCATCGGCGGATTCGCGATGGCGGCGGCGCCAGCGATCGTGAAGTTCGTCGGCGGCGATGTGCCGTTCGCGCTGCGCACCACGCAGACGATGTATGAGATCTGCGAGGGCGAGCACCCGGCGTACCACGTGCCGATCCTGGAGTTCCGCGGCACACCCACCGGCATCGATGTCACCAAGGTCGTGCGCACCGGCATCCTGCCGCAGATCAACACCGGCATGGCCGGTCGGGTCGCCGGGGTCGGTCAGGTCGGCGCCGGGCTGGTCAACCCGCCGGCCGAGTGCTTCACCGGCGCTCTCGACGCGCTGGCCGCGCAGGCCTGACTCGGCCCGCGCGGCGCGCTGGTGAGGGAGGGGCTTACTCCTCGCCGCGGATGAAGGCCTCCACGCGGGCGCGACCCTCTTCGTCGGGTAGCTGGACCGGCGGCGACTTCATCAGGTACGACGACGCCGAGATGATCGGGCCACCGATCCCGCGGTCTTTGGCGATCTTGGCCGCGCGGATGGCGTCGATGATGATGCCGGCGGAGTTGGGGGAGTCCCAGACCTCCAGCTTGTACTCCATGTTGAGTGGCACGTCGCCGAAGGCGCGACCCTCCAGGCGCACGTAGGCCCACTTGCGGTCATCGAGCCAGGCGACGTAGTCGGACGGACCGATGTGCACGTTGCGGTCGTGGATCTTGCCTGCGAGCGGGCCGTTGAGGTTGGAGGTGACGGCCTGGGTCTTGGAGACCTTCTTGGACTCCAGCCGCTCGCGCTCGAGCATGTTCTTGAAGTCCATGTTGCCGCCGACGTTGAGCTGGTAGGTGCGGTCGAGGGTGACACCGCGGTCCTCAAACAGCTTGGCCAGCACGCGGTGCGTGATCGTGGCGCCGACCTGGGACTTGATGTCGTCGCCGATGATCGGCACACCGGCCGCCTCGAACTTCGCCGCCCACTCAGGGTCGGAGGCGATGAAGACCGGCAGTGCGTTGACGAAGGCAACACCGGCATCGAGGGCGCACTGGGCGTAGAACTTGTCGGCCTCCTCCGACCCCACGGGCAGGTAGGAGACGAGCACGTCGACCTCGTTGGCGCGCAGCGCGGCGACGACGTCGACCGGTTCGGCGTCGGACTCATCGATGGTCTGCAAGTAGTACTTGCCGAGCCCGTCGAGGGTCGGCCCGCGCTGCACGGTGATGCCGAGCGGGGGTACGTCGCAGATCTTGATGGTGTTGTTCTCCGAGGCCTGCGTGGCCTCAGCGAGATCGAAGCCGACCTTCTTGGCGTCGACATCAAACGCGACCACGAACTCGACGTCGCGGACGTGATAGTCCCCGAAGACGACGTGCATCAGGCCCGGGACGCTGCCCGCCGGGTCGGCGTCGCGGTAATAGTGAACGCCCTGGATCAGCGAGGTGGCGCAGTTGCCGACGCCGACTATGCCAACGCGGATCGAACCCATTCGGTGACTCCTTTTTCTCTTCACTCAGTGCTGCTCTAGTGGCTGTGCTGTCTTGGCGTGGCTTGGTGCGCGTCGGGCAGGCCGCGGGCGGCCTAGCTCGGCTTTTGTTCCGGCGGGCGGGCCCGCTCGGCGTTGATCAGATCGGAGAGCCAACGCACCTCGCGCTCGACCGATTCCACGCCGTGCCGTTGCAACTCGGTGGCGTAGGTGTCCATTTCCTTCTGGGTGAGCTCCAGCTGGGTCTGGATCCGATCCAGTCGCTCCTGCAACCGCAGTCGCCGACCCTCCAGCACACGCAGCCGGTTTTCGGCGCCGGTGCGGGAGAAGAACGTGAAGCGGATGCGGAAGGTCTCGTCCTCCCAGGCGGCCGGTCCGACGTCGCCGAGGCGGCGTTCGAACTCGCCCTGGCCGGCAGTGGTGAGCTGATAAACGATCTTGGGGCGCAGCGAGGCGGAGACCGTCGGCGTGCGCTCCTCGATCAACCCGGACCGGAGCATCTTCTTCAGCGTGGGGTAGAGCGATCCGAAGGACAACAGCCAGCCCAGGAGCAGGTTGAGCCGCTTGCGCAGCTCGTAACCGTGCATCGGCTTCTCGTGAAGGAGACCGAGCACGGCAAGCTCGATCGTCTCACTTCGGGTCGCCATGCGATCTATCGTAGAGATATATCCAGCTCCGGCAACTTCTGAGCTCTTTGCCTCTCGCCGTACTCTCATCGGGTGAGTGCCAGATCCGGGTCGAACAAACCCCGCAGCCGCCGCGCGGACGGCCCCGCGGTGACGAGAAAGTCGGGCAGCGGACGCCGTGGGTTCGGCTTCTGGCTGCGGCGGCTCATCGTGTGGGGACTGGTCGCCGGACTGCTGAGCACGCTGGCCGGCGTCGGCGCCTTCGCCTACTTCTATCGCCACACCGAGATCCCCGACCCCAACGAAGATTTCGAGACCCAGACCACCAAGATCTTCTACGCCGACGGCAAGACCCAGCTCGGCACCTTCGCCAAACAGAACCGCGAATCGATCCCGCTCGCCGACATGCCTGAGGCAGTGCGCGACGCGGTCGTCGCGGCGGAGAACCGCACGTTTTGGGAAGACAAGGGCATCGACCCCAAGGGCATCTTGCGCGCCTTCTTCTCCAATGCGACCAGCGAGTCCCAACAGGGCGCGTCGACCATCACCCAGCAGTACGTCAAGATCTTCTACCTGAGCAACGAGCGCAGCTACAAGCGCAAGGCCAAGGAGGCTCTGCTCGCGCTCAAGCTTCAGCGGCAGCGCACCAAGGAGCAGTTGCTCGAGGACTACCTCAACACGATCTACTTCGGCCGCGGGGCGTATGGCGTGCAGGCCGCGGCCTACGCCTACTTCGGCAAGCCCGCCAAGCGGCTCAACCTGCGCGAGTCGGTGGTGTTGGCCGCCGTGATCAACAACCCGACCCGCTTCGACCCGGCCAACGGCCCCGACAACGAGGCCCTGCTCAAGGAGCGCTTCGACTACATCCTCGACGGGATGGTGTCGATGCAGCGGCTCCCCGAGGGCGAGGCGACGATCGCCAAGGAGTCCCTGCCGAGGTTCCCCAAGATCCGGTCGAGCCAGCAATACGGCGGCCAGCGGGGCCACATGCTGCGGCTGGTGCGCAACGAGTTGTTGCAGCAGGGGTTCACCGAAGAAGAGATCGACGGCGGCGGGCTGCGCATCACCACGACGTTTACCCCCGAGGCCATGCAGGCGGTGGCCGATGGTGTCGCTGCCCAGCGCCCCGAAGGCTTCGGCTCCCAACTCCACGTCGGCGCGGCATCGGTCGAGGTCGGCACCGGGGCCCTGCGCGGCTTCTACGGCGGGCAGGACTTCCTCAAGTCGGAGATCAACTGGGCCTCCGCGGGCGGCATGGCGGGCTCGACCTTCAAGGCCTTCGCGGTGGCGACCGCCCTCAAGGAGGGCTTCTCGCTCAAGGACAGCTTCGACGGCAACTCGCCCTACGAGTTGCCCGACGGCCACGAGATCGAGAACCAAGGCAACCAGTCCTACGGGGGCGCGATCAGCCTCACCACCGCGACCCAGAACTCGGTCAACACGGCCTTCGTCGACCTCACCCTCGCGATCCCCGACGGCCCGGCGAAGATCATCGCCACTGCGGCTGCGATGGGCATTCCGGGCAACGAGCGCGGCACGTTTGGCATCCCGCGAGCTTCGGTGGATCTGCAGCCGGTCACTGGTGTCGCCCTCGGCACGGCCCAGGTGAGCCCGATCAACATGGCCAATGCCTACGCGACGATCGCCGCCGACGGACAGGCCGCCCCGGTGCACGTGTTGGAGCGGGTCGTGGACCGAGGTGGGGAGGAGCGCTACCGCTTCAAGGTCACCACCACCCAGGCGATCGATCCCGAGGTCGCCGCGGATACGTCGTACGCGTTGCAGCAGGTGGTCAAGTCCGGTTCGGGTCGCGCCGCCCTCTCGCTGGGTCGCCCGGCGGCCGGCAAGACCGGGACGGCCACCAACGACCTGGGCGAGGTCTCGTCGTCCTGGTTCGTCGGCTACACCCCGCAACTGGCGACGGCTGTGATGTATGTCCGCGGCAAGGGTCGCGAGCAACTCGACGGCTGGCTGCCGGAGTACTTCGGCGGCTCCTATCCGGCGCGCACCTGGACCGACATCATGACCAGGCTCATGTCGGGCCTGCCGGTCGAGGAGTTCCCGCCCCCGGCCAACCTTGACGGAGAGGCACCCTCAGACGGGCACGCGCCCTTCGTGCCGCCGCCGAAGCCGAGCAAGACCCCCTCGCCCACCGAACTGCCGAGCAGCACCGCGCCGCCGCAGCCGCCGACGAGTTTGCCGCCCCCGCCATCGTCGGAGCCACCGTCCTCGTCGGCACCACCGACGACCGCACCTCCGACAACCAGCGCGCCGCCGACGTCATCCGCCCCAGTTCAGCCCTAACCTGGCTTGGTGTCCAAGCGGGTCCACCCCACCCTCGATGACCCCGTCGCGCGCTCACTCAGCGAGCGGCTGGGTGGTCCGATGGGTGTGCGCGGCTCCCGGCACCCGTGGTGGACGCCCCTGCGGGTCGTGCTGGCGCTGACCGCGGTCTGCTTCGCGGTCGGCATGCTGCAGAAGGCCCCGTGTTATCAGGACAACTGGGGAGGCAACGCCCGCTACGCACAGATGTGCTACTCCGATCTGCCGTATCTCTACACCGGTCGCGGCTTCGTGGAGTTGGCCTGGCCCTACAGCGAGGATGAGCAGACCCGGGGCCGCTTCGAGGTGATGGAGTACCCGGTCGGCATCTCCTACTGGGCCTATGGCACGGCTTGGGTCACGCACTGGCTCGTGGGGTCCCCGGATCTGGATGAGCGCTACGACGTGCCCGCCAACGAGCTCTGGGCGCGAGCCGACGTGCAGCGCGAGGTGCGCGCCTTCGTGATCGTCAATGCCCTCGGGCTGGCCCTGTTGACGCTGATCGCTGCCGGCCTGCTGACCCGGGTCAATCCGCGCCGGCCCTGGGACGCGTTGCCCTTCGCGCTCTCCCCGGCGCTGGCGTTGAGTGGGCTGATCAACTGGGACCTCGTCGCGGTGGTGTGTGTCGCGGGGGCGCTGTGGGCATGGTCCTCCCGCGATGAGGAGTCCGCGGGCAGACCCCGGTCCGCCACGTGGACGGGGATCTTCCTCGGCCTGGGCACCGCCGCCAAGCTCTACCCGCTGTTTGGCCTGGGCGCGATCTTGGCCCTCTGCGTGCGGGGCAGGCGGTGGGACGACCTGGGCCGGGTGCTGGGCGCTGCGGGCGTGACGTGGGTCGTCGTCAATGCGCCGGCCTTCGTGACCGGACCATCACCGTGGCGGGTCTTCTGGCAGTTCAACTCCGATCGCGGCGCCGACCTCGGCTCCCTCTGGCTGGTCTGGGCGCAGACGACCCGTTCGGTGGTCGACACCGGACTGATCAACGACGTCTCCCTCGCCTTCTTCGCGGGGTGGTGCCTGGCGGTCCTCGGGCTGGCGCTGGCCGCGCCGGTGCCCCCGCGCTTCGCGCAGCTCTTCTTCCTGCTGGTCGCGGGCTTCTTGATGGTCAACAAGGTCTACTCCCCGCAGTACGTGCTCTGGCTGCTGCCGCTCGCGGTGCTGGCTCGCCCGCGGTGGCGCGACCAGATCGTGTGGCAGGCCGGTGAGATCTTCTACTTCATGGCGGTCTGGTGGTACCTCGGCGGCTACATCAAGGCAACCGGGACCGAGGACTCGCCGCTGTATTGGATTGCCGTCGTGGTGCGCGTGGCGGCCGAGCTTTATCTGGTGGCGATCGTCGTGCGCGACATCTGGCGCCCGGCGCGCGATCCGGTGGCGCGAGAAGCCGTGGAGCGAGAAGCCGTGGGGCCAGAAGCGGTGGGGCCGGTCCTCAGCCCTCGATGACGACCTGGTCGAACGTCGTCGCGGTGAAGCGGACGCGCACCTCGACCTCGGCGCCGACCTGCGGCACGGGTGCTCCGCTGGGCAAGAAGAGCATCGAGACCTGCATGTGCGGTGGCTCGGCGAAGAGCCGCTGC
>JBAQXA010000070.1:0-2975 GCA_049299195.1 Nocardioides sp. | reverse complement strand
CTGTTCCGCCGATTGCTCGCCGATGGCTGCGCGGATGTCGCACGCCTGACCGGCGACTTCGCCACCGCTCAACTCGCCGTCTCCGCCAGCCGTTGTGCGCAGGCATGGACCGAGACTGCACGTGCCGGTATCCGGCGCGACGTTGATGTGCGAGCGCGCGCGGCCGGGATGTCTTTGGCGGCTAGCCGGCTGCCAGAGCTGGAGTTGGACCTGGTCGAGTCCCTGGAGTCTGCTTCAAGCTCGCTTATGGCTGCAGATCGCTGACAGCCCCACTTTTCCCCGGACGCTCGGTCTCCGGATCGCTGTGTTCGAAGGCAACTCTCTCAACAAGGAATGCTATGCAGAGCACGATGATGAACGTCCCGTTGACAACTGCGGCGATTCTGCGCCACGGCTCGAGTGTGCATGGCTCGGCAACCGTGCGGACCTTGCAGCCCGACGGGAGCGTGAAGGTCGCCTCGTTCGCCGAGATCGGACGGCGGTCCGCCCAGTTGGCCAACGCGTTGCGCGGTTGCGGGATCACAGGCGATGAGCGCGTCGCAACCTTTATGTGGAACAACCAGGAACATGTGGAAGCCTACTGTGCGGTGCCCTCGATGGGCGCGGTACTGCACACTCTCAATCTACGCCTCGCCTCAGATCAACTCGTCTACATAGGCAACCACGCCGAGGACCGGGTCGTGATTCTCGACGGAAGCCTGGTCCCGCTGCTGGCCCCCGTGCTGCCGCACATCACCAGTGTGCACACCGTCGTCGTGACCGGGGGGGTGGACCTCACCCCGCTGCACCGTGACGGGCTCACAGTCGTGGGTTACGAGGAGTTCATCTCCGCTCAGCCCGAGACGTTCGACTGGCCTGACCTCGATGAGCAGTCAGCAGCCGCCATGTGTTACACCTCCGGTACCACCGGGACCCCCAAAGGCGTCGCCTACAGCCACCGGTCGACCTACCTGCATTCGATGGCGGCCTGCGCCGCCGACGGACTGCGAGTCGGCTGCGATGACCGGATCCTCGCTATTGTGCCGATGTTCCATGCCAACGCCTGGGGACTGGTCTATGCCGCCCTCATGGCAGGTGCCGACCTTCTCATGCCTGACCGGTTCCTGCAGGCCGAGCCGCTGGTACGGCTCATCGATGCCCAGAAGCCAACCGTCGCAGGCGCGGTCCCGACGATCTGGAACGACGTGCTGAACTTCGTGGAGGCCAACCCCAGCTACGACATCTCCTCTCTCGGCCTGGTTGCCTGCGGTGGCTCCGCCGTGCCCGTTCACCTGATGGAGATCTTCGAGGAGAAGTACGGCGTACAGGTTGTCCAGGCGTGGGGAATGACCGAGACCTCGCCGCTGGCCACCGTCGCGCGTCCGCCGGCATCGCTCGACACGCAGGAGCGGTGGCGCCTGCGAGCCACTCAAGGCCGTCCGGTTCCAGGTGTGGAATTGAGGATCGTCGGCGACGCGGGCAATGAGCTCCCGCACGACGGCGAAGCCGTCGGCGAGCTGCAGGTGCGCGGACCTTGGATCACCGGCTCGTACATCGGCGAAGAGGATGACGGGGAGAAGTTTCAGGACGGTTGGTTGCGCACCGGCGACGTCGGTCGGATCGATGAACGCAGTTTCGTCACGCTGACCGACCGCACAAAGGACGTGATCAAGTCTGGCGGGGAGTGGATCTCCTCGGTCGAGCTCGAACTGCTGCTCGCCGGACACCCCGATGTGCTCGAGGCATCTGTGATCGGGGTGCCGGACGAGAAGTGGCAGGAACGTCCCCTCGCGGTGATCGTCGTACGTGACGGGCGCGAGCCCACACCTGCCCATCTGCGTGACTTCCTCGTTGGCAAGGTCGCCAAATGGTGGCTGCCCGAGCGTTGGTGCTTCGTCTCCGAGGTGCCCAAGACCTCGGTCGGCAAGTTCGACAAGAAGCGCCTGCGCTCCCTGCATGCCGAAGGAGAGCTTGCCGTCGTCGAAATCTAGGAATCCTCTCTAGATCATCGAGCACGGGTCCCTGCTCACATCGTGGGGTTAGGATCCGCGGCGGACAGTCCGACTTCGAGTACCTTGCCCGGCCTTAGTGGTCACGCCTCTCTTCAGTCACGCCGCGAACGCAGACCGGGTGGTGCGACATACCCCACGCTGAGTCAGCCGAGAACCTCGCAGGCCAAACCTCGACTGCCGCGCGATCGCGGCCACTTGGCGGCCCTGGATACTTCCTGCTGGTACCTGCGAAAATTCCCACCTGCAGTGCTGGCGGCGGTCCGGTTCGACCATCGCAAGGTGTGGGCGATGTGCCGTTGCGACGGGCACCCGGTGTCGCAGGCGACCGTGCTGCGGTGCCTGCGAGACGAGGGTCTGCTGCCGCCAGCCGCAAGGCTGCGTTCGCCGCCGAGCCCACCGGCCCGAATCAGGTGTAGCGTTTGGACTTCAGTGAGTTCGAGACCACCGCTGGCGGGACGTGGCGTATCGCGGATTGCCGGGACTACTGGAGCAAATACGAGCATCCCTGGCATGTGTCGCCGACGGCGAACCAGCACGAACGCGATCACCGCGATCGAGCGCGCTTTGGCCGACTACGAGCAGTCGTACGACCACCCGCTGGCCGAAACGTGCCCACGCGAGCCCGGCCGTGGTCTCGAGCCCGCGGCGACGATCGTGACCTACAACGGCGGCCCGTTCCGGTCGTTCCGCTTCGAGGCGTTCGTCACCGCACACCCCGAACTGCGCCACGTCGGTACCCGAGTCAGGTCGCCGGGCCAGAACGGCTCGCGCGAACGCGGTTTCGGGTCGCTGAAGTACGAGCGACTGTTCCTCGAGGAGATCGATGACGTCTTGGCCGTGGTGAAGCACGCTGACGCCTACCGGGTCGAGCACAACACCGTCCGGCCGCACGAAGCCATCGCTTGGAACCGGCCGATCCAGATCCACCCTGGCCTGGTCGGCCCTCGGATCCCCAACTTTCCCCGAGACCGAAAACCTGCCAAC
>JBAQXA010000069.1:0-14869 GCA_049299195.1 Nocardioides sp. | reverse complement strand
GCCGTGGATGGTGGTCTCGGGTTGGAAGGCCACCCACGCGAACCAGAAGGTGTCCAGGTGCTGCACGGTCCTGAGACGCCGCCCCGCGAGCGGGCCCCGGGTGGCCCGGCCGAGGGCGGTCCAGGTGCTGCCTGTCTGCTCGTCGACGAAGCCCGCACCGGCCGCCCGGAAGGTCAAGAGCCGCCCGCCGAGCCGTGCCGAAAAGACCCCCACTGTGCCGATGTCCTTGCCGTCTTTGATCTCGGGGCGGTCCAGAGCCGAGGCCTGACCCGGCACGCGCCACAGGACGAGCGGCCGACCGGAAGCCTCCAGCGCCACCGGCCCGTCAGCCAGTGCATCACGGCGTACGGCGATCGCATCAGCGCCTGCCCCCACACCAATGACCCGCTCCTTCACGGGGAGCCGATTGTCGCGGCCGTTGGGCGGCAGCGCGATGAGGCGGCCCTCGGGGTCGTCGTAGCTGACATAAGGATTGCGGCCGTAGTCGCGGTCAAAGCCGGTCTCGCGGCTCAACACCCGCGCATCCGGGTAGGCGCTGGCGAACTGGTCCCACCCGACCACGCCCATCGGGATGGCCTTGAGCTTGGTGCCCGTGAGCGCTCCGAGGGAGGCGATGCCGGTGAGTTGCGGCCACAACGACTCTGTCTGGCGGTCGTACATGACGAGGTTGCTGGCATAGAGCAGCCCCGAGGTGCCGAAGTCAAGCACGCGTCCGTCGACCTCACGGTGGAACGCCACCCCGGAGTTGCACAACGGGCAGTAGGTGACCGCAACCGGAACACCGGCGACGGTGTCGTTGACGATCTCGTGCCAGGTCATGATCTGCAGCGGGTAGCCCGTCGTCTGCCCGTCGACGGTCAGTGCCAGCAGCGGCTCGGTCGGACCGAGCCAGTCGACCTCGTCGACAGACTCGAAGGTCGGCTTGTCGAGGGGCGGGATCCCATCCGGTGGCGGCCCGCCCGCGATCAGGTCCGTGGGATCGATCAGGGCGTCGGTGAACGCCGGGTTGTAGCGGTCGTCGAGGGCAGAGGGTCCCTTCGGCTCAGCGCTCGCGGACGGCGTACTCGCAGCGGAGCCCGTGGCACCGCCAGTGGGACCCTGATCGGCGGGAGCCTGGTTGGCCGGAGAGCAGGCGACGAGCACGGCACACGCAAGCGCGACGGACACCCCCAACGCGACGCACTGCCCGGGTCTCGCCACCCGGCGAGGTCCCCCTCCGTGGACACTCCACATGGGCCAAGCATGCCGCGCGCCCGCGATGCGGTTCGGTAAGCCGGCTCACACACTCGACCTGGCGCCATGGGCCACACTGGCCGCATGCGCCTCGCCACCCTGGCCCGTTATGCCGGGCTCGTCACCCTCGGCGTCTTGTTGGCGGCGCAACTCACGGCTTGCGGCAGCGCCACGAGCGAACCCTCCACCGCCTCCGGGAGTCAGCCGTTGCCCAGCGGTACCGGCCGCATCGCCGACCTCGGGTTCACGGCCACTACCCTCGACGGCGACACCTTTGACGGCAACACCCTGGCCGGGAAGCCAGCGGTCTTGTGGTTCTGGGCACCGTGGTGTCCAACCTGTCGGGCCCAGATCGGCAACGTCTCGGCGCTGGCCGAGCAGTACGCCGGCGAGGTCGCGGTCGTGGCCATCGGCGGCCTCGACGGCACCGCCGCCATCGAAGCCGTCGCGGCCGACATCCCGTCGGTCACCCACCTGATCGACCCGGATGCCAAGGTCTGGCGGCACTTCGGAGTGTCCGCCCAATCGAGCTACACGGTCATCGCCGCGGACGGCGAGATCCTCTCCGAGGGCTACCTCGACGACGAAGCCCTCAACGCCCTCGTGGCACAGCTCGCCCCGGCCTAGCGCGTTTGCGGGGTGGATTGGTGCCACCAGGTGACTCAAATCCACCCCACAACGCGACCGCCCAGGCAACGCGAGCCCGGCTCCCCTTTAAACCGCAGCTCACCCCTTCACACACATGAGGGTGGTGAGCCGCGCGACGACCTCGACCAGGTCGGTCTGGGCCTCGATGACGGCACCGAGGTCCTTGTAGGCGCCAGGGATCTCGTCGATAACGCCGGCATCCTTGCGGCACTCCACCCCCGCGGTCTGCGCCATGAGGTCCTCGACGGTGAAGGTGCGCTTGGCCTGGTTGCGCGACATCTTCCGGCCGGCCCCGTGCGAGGCCGACCAATACGACGCCTCGTTGCCGAGACCCTTCACCACATAGGAGCCGGTGCCCATCGAGCCCGGGATGAGCCCAAACTCGCCGCTACCCGCGCGGATCGCGCCCTTGCGGGTCACGATCAGCTCGGTGCCATCGGAGAGCGTCTCCCGCGCCACATAGTTGTGGTGCGCCGAGATCTGCTCGCCGAACTCCACCTCGAGCTCGCGCGCACCAAACCACGCGGTGACCACCTGCTCGAAGATCGCCATCATCACCGCGCGGTTGCGGGCGGCATACTCCTGCGCCCAATAGAGGTCGCGGAGGTAGGCCTCCATCTCCGGCGTGCCGGCGAGGAACACCGCGAGGTCGCGGTCGGGCAGGTCGAGGTTGTGGTCGAGCCCCTTGGCCTGGTTGATATGCCGCTCGGCAAGCTCCTTGCCGATGTTGCGCGACCCGGAGTGCAGCATGAGCCACACCTGCTCGTCCTCATCGGCGGTGAGCTCAATGAAGTGGTTGCCGCCGCCGAGCGTGCCCATCTGCTGCATCGCCCGACCCTCGCGGTCCTGCACCCCCGAGTGCAGGGCACCGAACCCACCCCAAAACGCCGACCACCCGGCATACCGACCCTGGTCGAGACCAAGGCGCTTCACGTCCGGAGCCGACTCGTGTGAAGAGAAGCCCACCGGGATCGCCGCCTCCACGGCAAGGCGCAGCGGGTGCAGGTCCTCCGGCAGATCGTTGAGGGTGAGGCTGGTGCGGACCGCCTGCATGCCGCAGCCGATGTCGACCCCGACCGCAGCCGGCGAGACCGCGTCGCGCATCGCGACGACCGAGCCGACGGTCGCGCCCTTGCCGAGGTGCACATCGGGCATCACGCGTACGCCGTGCACCCAAGGCAGGCGGGAGATGTTGCGCAGCTGGTCGAGCGCTGCAGGCTCCACCTCGTGCGGGTGGGCCCACATGAGGGTCTCGGCGCGAGCGCCCGGAAGCGCAACGGGGAAACCGTGCGGGTTGTTCATGATGATCGCCTCCTTGGCGGTTGGTTCTTGGTCGTTGGTTCGCTCGTGGCTACTGGCTCCTCCGGCTGAGCGCCGAGGCCAGGAAATGCAAAGGCCGCCCCATGCGGCTGCGGGTCCCAGGTCTTGCATGACCTGACGGGACTTCCGCCTCAGCTGGAGCGGCCCGGTGTGTACCGGTGCGTCTACACCTACACGGGCGGCTCCTGCTGAACTGGCAGCGCGCTACTCAAGGACTCCAGTGGCTGCTCGGACCTCGTGGCTTCGAAGCGCAGCGAGGCAGCATCCAGCGCACGGGCCGCAGCGCGACTCGCGCAGGTGGCCCACTGTTGGTTGCCCACGGCACTGCCTTTCCGTCCAGATTTCCACACCGGTCCCGTTGGACCGGCCAAGCCTCAGGGTAGGCGTCGCCTTGCCTGCAGGCCTAGCGAATATCCGGGCGCTCGCTGCGCAGGCCCGATCCAGTGCATGCCTGTACGCAGGGCGGTTGAGTCCAAACTTGTCAGCTTCGGCCGACGAGAGGGGTGCCACTGAGGCAGCGAACGGCTCTCCAACTCAGCCCCAAAACCACGTGGCGAGCGAGGGAACACAGCCCCCTGCTTACCCATCGGACGCGCTTCTCGGGGCGGCGCTTCTCTGCTACTTTCCCGCCAAGTGGTCTCCGGGGGTTCCACTTGCCTACATAGCGTTGAACCGACGAAATTGGGAGTACACATGACAAAACGTCGGCGGCATTTCATGATGCGGCTAACACCCCTCGCGCTCGCACTCACCCTCGTTGCCTGTGGCGGCGACGATGGCGGCGGCGGCGACTCCAAGGGCATGGGCCCCGGCCCGAAGGCCAAGGATGCCTCGTTCGAGCAGGGCGGCCTGGTGGATTACACCAAGCAGCCCTACACCCCAGAGGCATACGCCTCGGCCGCCAAGGTCAACGATGGGGACGGCGATTGCTCCTACTACGAGACGAGCAAGAAGGACTACTCGGGTCAGAAGATCACGGTGCTGGCCCCGCCGCCTCCCAACATGGGCGAACCGATGGCCCAGCACGGAGCCATGTTCAAGGAGCTGACCGGCGGCGATGTCGTCGTCGAGAACGTCTCGGTCGGGGAGCTCTACTCCAAGGCCCAGATCGCCTTCCAGACCGGCGTGAGCCCCTACGACGTGACGGTCAACTTCTCCACGTGGATTGGCGACTTCGGCGACTTCTACTACTCCATCCCCACCGACTACACCTCCGGCACCGGCGAGCTTGCAGACCTGCTCCCGCTCTACCAGGAGATCTACAAGTGGGACGGCGAGACCAAGCTCTTCGGAATCGATGCCGATCGCCACTTCCTCAAGTACCGCACGGATGTTCTCAACGATCCCAAGGCCAAGGCGTTCTTCAAGGAGAAGACCGGCCAGGACCTGAAGGTTCCGGAGACCTGGACGGAGTACAACCTCATCGCCTCGACGCTCAACGGTTTCGATGTGGCGTCGCAGCCTAAGGGTGTTCCGCTGGCTGGCTCCGTGGAGATCATGAAGCGCGATGACCTCATGTGGTCGGCGTTCATCAACCGGGTGGCCCCTTACGCCAAGAACCCCAACGTCAAGAGCGGTTTCTGGTTTGACGCCGACATGAAGCCCCAGGTGAACAACCCGGGATTCGTCCGCGGTTTGACCGAGTTCGTCGAGGCAACGAAGTACATCCCTCAGGGCGGCCAGAACTTCGGCCTCTCCGATGAGATCTCGGCGTTCGGCGCCGGCCAGGGCATCTTCTCCTACACGTGGGATGACGCTTGGTCGCAGGCCAACCAGGCCGACAGCCCGATCCGGGGCAATGTCGAAGCGGCACCGAACCCCGGTGCTGAGACGGTCTGGAACAGCGAGACCGAAGCATGGGATACCCCGGAGGGCGGCATCAACCGGGCTCCTTACATCGCGTGGGGTTGGTCCTCGGCCATCCCGCAGGGCTCGCAGAACAAGCAGATGGCACTCGACTTCCTGTGCTTCTTCGCCAACTCGGCCAACCACCAGATCGACCTGACCATTGGTCGCACGGGTGTCAACCCGGGTCGCACGGGTGACTTCGACGCCGACTTCTGGGTTAAGGGTCTTGGCTGGCTGCCGGGCCCGACGCAGACGTGGGTCGACACCCTCAACACCTACTCGACGGCGTCGAACCGCGTGTTCGACCTGCGCGTTCCCGGCAACGGCCCGTTCATGACTGCTCTGGCAGACGGCGTGGCCGAGGCTCTGGCTGGCCAGAAGAGCCCGCAGGACGCCCTCGATGAGGTTGCGGAGAAGTGGGAGCAGATCCTGCAGGATGTGGGCGAGGACAAGGTGAAGGAGGCGTACCAGCCGATCATTGAGCTGGAAAACTCCTAGTCTCACCTGATCCCGCGTGAGCGACGCGGTTCCGTGGGGGGTTCGCTGAGCCCCCCACGGAACCAACTCGCACACGCACCCTGGTTCGTCTCGCTTTCCCCAGACTCTGACCGTTCGAAGGAGATGAGAAATGGGCACGAATTTCTACAGACGTCTGTTCCTGTTGCCCGGTCTGCTGTTGCTGATCGCCATCATCATCTTCCCGCTGCTGTTCTCGATTCGCGTCAGCATGTCGAGCTGGAACGTCTCCCGGTCGGGCCTCGACTTCGTCGGCGCCGCCAACTGGGAGCGCATGCTCAGTGACTCAGACTTCTGGTCGTCGATGGCGCGGCTGTTGAACTTCGCGGTTCTGACGACACTCTTTCAGTACGTCCTGGGGTTCATGCTCGCGTTTTACGCCTGGCAGGGCATCCGCGGCGGCCGGTTCTTCCGGCTCGTGTGGCTCCTGCCGCTCATGACAACCCCCAGCATCATGGCCATCGTGTGGCGGTCGGTCTTCCGCGAAGACATCGGCGCCGCCAACGGCATCTTGCGCGCACTGGGCATCAGCCCGGTCAGTTGGTCCACCGAGATCGGGCCGGCGACGTTCAGCATCTACGTCGCCGAGATCTGGCAGTGGACACCCTTCATGTTCCTCTTCCTCCTCGCGGGGCTGTTGGTCCTGCCGAAGGAGCCGTTCTTGGCCGCGGAG
Organism: Nocardioides sp.; assembly: GCA_049299195.1. GTDB lineage: Bacteria > Actinomycetota > Actinomycetes > Propionibacteriales > Nocardioidaceae > Nocardioides. The sequence continues at coordinate 8,631 of JBAQXA010000069.1, read as the reverse complement.
ATCGACGGAGCCTCTGCGAGTCGCACGTTCTGGAAGATCACGTTCCCCCTGATGGCGCCGATCAGCATCGGAGCAATCCTCATCCGCCTGATCGAGAGCTCGAAGATCTTCGACTCGATCTTCGTGCTCACCTCCGCCGGACCGGGCAACGCCACCGAAACACCCACCTACTTCCTGTGGAAGCGGAGCTTGACCGAGTTCCAGATCGCGTACGGCGCCACGTTGGCGCTGACGTACCTGGTCGTCATGATCATCGTGCTCACAGTCGTCGCCAAGGTCTTGTCCTACTTCGCCCGGCCGAAGGGTTGGTAAAGATGTCACGGGTTCTCAAGAGCGTCTTCATCACGTTCTGGACGATGTTTGTCTTCGCACCGTTGAGTTGGGCGTTGGTGACCAGCTTTAAGCCGCCCGCCGCCGTCAACCAGGGCGCCACCTTTATCCCGTGGGTCGAGTTCGATCCGACTCTCGCGGGCTGGAAGGACATCCTAGGGATTTCTGGTTACGCCAACTTGATCCCCAACATGATCAACAGCGCGATCATCACCTTCTTTGCCTCGCTGATCAGCGTCACGCTGGGTGGCTTGGCGGCCTACGGCCTGTCCCGGTTCCGCTACGGCTGGAAGTACTACAGCAATCCCGACATCATCTTCTTCTTCATCTCCCAGCGGATTCTCCCGCCGGTGGTCTTGGCGATCCCGTTCTTCTTGCTGCTGAAGTTCTTGGACCTGCTCGACACCCATCTAGGTTTGATTCTCGTGTTGACCTCGGGGTTGATGCCGATCGTGGTCTGGCTGATGGTCGACTTCTTCAATCAGATACCCAAAGAAATTGACGAGATGGCGATGCTCGAAGGGTGCAACCCCTGGCAGGCCTTCCGCCTGACGATCCTTCCCCTGGCCAAGCCCGGAATCGCGATCGCGACCATCTTCTGCGTCATCTTCGGCTGGAACGACCTGTTCTTTGCCCTGGTTTTGACCTTCACCGAGGTCAAGACGCTGCCGGCGGCGGTGGTCGCACTCAATGGCACCGTCACCCCGTTCTGGACGCTGTCTGCCTCCGCGATCTTCTCGGTGCTCCCGCTGATCGGGTTCGTGTTCGTCGTCGAGCGCTACCTCGCCCGAGGCGGGTTCTCCGGGGCCGTTCGATGAGGTCCGTCCGGTGACACTTCAGCTGATCAATGTGGGGATCACGCACGGCGACGAGGTGATCCTCAAGGACATCTCGTTCGAGTTCGAGCCCGGACGCATCTACATCTTGATGGGGCGCACCTCTGCCGGGAAGACATCGCTGATGCGAGCGGTCGCCGGGCTGCTTGAGCTGACCGAGGGCGAGATGCGCTTCCGCGACAAGGCCTTCGACAAGCTGCCCACGTGGAAGCGCAACACGTCCATGGTCTACCAGCAGTTCATCAACTACCCCAACCGCACCGTCTTGGAGAACGTGACGTTCCCGCTGCTCCGCTCGGGCATCTCCAAGCAAGAAGCCCGCACCAAGGCGATGGAGATGATCGACAAGGTCGGGCTCACCGACTTCATCAACAGGAAGCCCGGTGAGCTGTCCGGTGGTCAGCAGCAGCGTGTCGCCATCGCACGGGCGTTGATTCGCAATGCAGACATCCTGCTGCTCGATGAGCCGTTGATGAACCTGGACTACAAGCTGCGCGAGCAACTTCGCGAGGAGTTCCGCGGCCTCTTCAGGAGTTCGCAACACTCGATCACGCTGTACGCGACGACCGAGCCGGCCGAGGCGATGCTCATCGGGGACGAATTGCTCGTCATGCACGAGGGCCAGGTGATCCAGCACGGCAAACCTGCCGAGGTCTTTGAGCATCCAAACTCCGTCACCGTTGCCCAAATCGTTAACGAGCCGCCGATGACGATCCTTTCCGCCCGAATCGCGGACGGCATCTTGTCCATCGGCGGGATCCTCAAGACCGAGGTTCCGGCGCACTTGGCGGCGGTCAGTGACGGCGACTACCTCGCGGGCTACCGAGCCGGGGAGTTGACGGTCGGCAGAGAAGGCGACCTCACCGAGGAGGGGACCGTGGACTTGGTGGAGGTTGCCGGGTCGGAGACGTTGATCTACCTCAACACCGCCACGGGCTATTCGATCGTTCAGGAAGAGGGCATCCACGAATACCACGCGGGGCAGACGATCGGAATCAGCATCCCGCCGCACCGCACGTTCCTCTTCGAGGCGAGCGGCGAACTCATCGTCGCTCCGGGAAATTGAGGTCCGCAGGTGGCTAAGGTTACGTTTTCCAACATCGGTCAGTCCTACGACAAGAACCCGGACCAAGAGACGTGGGCCCTCAAGCCCATCGACATCGACTTTGAATCGGGGATGACCTACGGGCTGGTCGGACCATCTGGCTGCGGCAAGACCACGATGTTGAACCTCATCTCAGGCATCGTGCGGCCGACACAGGGCGCCGTCCTGTTTGACGATGAAGACGTCACGCAGAAGCCCATTGCGCAACGCAACGTCGCGCAGGTCTTTCAGTTTCCGACCATCTACAAGCAGATGACGGTCTTCGACAACCTCGCCTTCCCACTCACCTGCCGCAGGATGCCGAAGGCCAAGATCAAGTCGCGGGTCGAAGACATCGCGGAGCAGATCGGCATCGCGGCGTGGCTCGGCAAGTCGGCCAACAAGTTGCGCGCAGACGAGAAGCAGCTGGTGTCGCTGGGACGCGGTCTGATTCGCGACGACGTCACCGCGCTGCTGATGGACGAACCGCTGACGGTGATCGACCCCCAGTACAAGTCGGAGCTGAGGCGCAAGATCAAGAAGATCGTTGAAGGCAAGCAGATCACGATCATCTACGTCACGCACGACCAGTACGAAGCCATGACCTTCGCCGACGAGGTCCTCGTCATGAGCTATGGACGACCTGTGCAGCGCGGCACTCCCGAGGAGCTCTTCGAGCGCCCCAACACCCGCTATGTCGGGAACTTCATCGGCTCCCCCGCCATGAACTTTCTCAACGCTGAGATCGTCGGCGGCGGCGTCACCCTCGCCGGGCAGCGACTGGTCATGTCGGGAAGCGCCGGAAGGCTGCCCGACGGTCCCGTCGAGATCGGGATCAGGCCCGAATACGTGCAAGTCAGCGAGTCTGCTGGCCCCAATGTCATCACCGTCGACAACCTTGCCGTGAGCGACATGGGCTCAACCAAGGTCCTCACGTGCAAGGTCGGCGATGAAATCATTCGCGCCAAGATCGGGCGGCAGCAACCCGTACCGAAACTGGGTCCGACCAAGTTGCTGCTCCCTCCCGACAAGGTGCTGGCCTACCGGGACGGACACCTCGTCTAACGAGGTGCGCGCCGATCGCTCTCGGTGGCCAGGTAGTAACCCTGCACGGGGAGGCCTACGAAGCCGACCGCCTCGTAGAGCGCACGGGCCGGAGCATGCCCCGGATCGCCCCCGGTGCCGACATTGATGAGGCTCAGGCCCGCGTCCCGAAAGTGCCGGATGGCGAACTCCATGAGCCGTCGCGCGTGGCCGCGTCGCTGGTGGTCAGGATGTACCGCGATCATGTCGACGATTCCCTGAGACGCCGCTTGGTCCTGCATGAGGACCGCGAAGCCGACCACCCTGTCGTTGTCGGTCACGACGTAGGTCTCGGCCTCCGTGTTCAAGCAGTTGGCGCGGACTGCGGAGGCCTGGGCCGAGCGCCAGTCGGGCCGATACATGAGATTGAAGATGGTCTTGCCGAGGATGTGCTCAAACGAGACGAACACCGGCTCCCATGCGAGCAGCGAGAGCTCGACGATGCCGTCGAGGTCCCCTTCTCGGAAAGCGCGGATCTGCGGGAGGTGTGTGGCGTGCTTGGGCATGCGAATGCTCCATTCCAGGTCGAGGAGGTCGAAGCGGACGTGCTGCGACCGTGGGACAAGGAGCGGCGGACCAGTGAAGTGACTCGGGATGCCCGCCGCTCAGGAGCGGCGTGTGCGCCCGGCGTTGCAGCAGCAAACGAAGGCCATGGCGCAATGCTAGACCGCGTGCTCGCCTCGGGTATGCCGGCACGGCGTCGTCTGCGCGTAGCCGCCTGGCTTCCTCCTGATCGACTCTCTTACCCTTGATGTGTCAGCGCGTCACGGGCAGACCTCCCTGGAGACGTATTCAACAGCGTTGACTGTTGAAAGCAGTGACTACTGGTGTTAGCGTCGACTCATGGCGACTCAAGCGCGCACGACCCCAGCCGACCGGGCCCGCCAGATCGCCCCGGTCCTCAAGGCACTCTCCGATGAGAACCGCCTGATGATCCTGCTTGCGGTCGCCGACCGTGAGTCGACGGTGACCGAGCTGGTGGCCGGCACCGGTTTGGGACAGACCCTGGTGAGCCACCACCTCAAGAGCCTGCGCGAAAACGGCCTGGTTGTGGCCACCCCGGTCGGCCGCTCCAACGTCTACGCCCTGTGCTGCGACGCAATCGCCGAACCGATCGCCCTGCTGTCCACCCTCGCAAGCACCACCGCAAACGCCGCGGCCAACACCAATGGCTGCCCCACCGATTGCACCACCACCTAAGGAACTGACCATGACCACCTCTGAAGCCGAAACGATCCGAAGCGCTGTCCAGGAGCGCTACGCCGAGGCGGCCCGCACCGTCTCCTCCTGCTGCGGTCCGGCCGTCTTCACCGACGCGGATCCCTTCGGGCAGTCGCAGTACGACGATGACGCACGCGACCTGCTCCCCGCCGAGGCTGTGACCGCATCTCTAGGGTGCGGCAACCCGACGCTGCTCGCTGCACTCCAACCGGGTGACGTGGTGCTCGATCTAGGCTCGGGCGGCGGCATCGATGTCCTGCTCTCCGCCCGCCGCGTCGCCCCGGGCGGCAAGGCCTACGGGCTGGATATGACACCGGAAATGCTTGAGCTCGCCAACGCCAACAAGGCAAAGGCTGGACTCGCAAACGTCGAGTTCCTCCTCGGGAGCATCGAGGACATCCCGCTTCCCGACGACTCGGTCGACGTCGTCATCTCCAACTGTGTGGTCAACCTGTCGCCGAACAAGGGCAAGGTCTTCGCCGAGGCATTCCGAGTCCTGCGACCCGGCGGTCGGCTCGCGATCTCCGACGTCGTCCTGTCTCGACCGCTCACTCCCGAGCTCACCGACGTGATGGCCCTGTGGACCGGCTGCATCGCCGGCGCCCTCGTCGAGGCGGACGCCATCGCGCTGATGGAGGCCGCCGGCTTCGAACAGGTCAGCGTCGAAGCGACGAACGTCTTCGGGCGCAGCGAGCTCCAAGGGCTCGCAAGCGGTCTTCGTCCCGAGGATCTGCCGGCAAACGCAGACCTCGCATCCCTGATCGCTGATTGCGATGGCGTGATTCGCAGCGCCTCCCTACGCGCGACTAAACCCGGCGCCCATGGCACCAGCAACACCGCGCCGGCATACGAGCAGAGCCACCTGCGCGAGGTCCGCGTCTACGAGCCGGCCCTGTGCTGCAACACCGGAGTCTGCGGTGAGGACGTCGACCAGCGCCTCGTCGAGTTCACCGCCGACCTCAACCACCTGAGCGCCCAGGGAGCCAACATCGCCCGGCACAACCTGGCCAACGATCCCCTGGCCTTCGCAGCGCAGGACTCGGTGCGCTCCTTCCTGGAGGCCGCTGGCTCCGAGGGTCTGCCCCTCACCACCGTGGACGGAGTCACCGTCCTCACCGGCACCTACCCGACGCGGGAGCAGTTGCTCCGGTACGCCGGAATCGTCCAGGCAGCGGTCGTGGTCCCGGCGGGTGCGACCGAGCTCCACGTCGCGGAGAGCACCTGTTGCGGCTCGTCGGGTTGCTGCTGATCATGCGATTCCTGGAGCACCCTCCCCCGTTTGTGTTCTTCACCGGCAAGGGCGGGGTCGGCAAGACATCTGTCGCCTGCGCGACCGCCGTCGCACTGGCCGGCCAGGGCAAGCGAGTGCTGCTGATCAGCACCGACCCGGCCTCCAACGTCGGCCAGGTCTTCGATGTCGTCATCGGGAACACCATCACGCCGATCGCGGCCGTCCCCGGCCTGTCGGCGCTCGAGATCGACCCGGAGGAGGCGGCCGAGGCCTACCGGGAACGAATCATCGGCCCCGTCCGTGGGCTCCTCCCCGACAAGGAGCTCGCCTCGATCACCGAGCAGCTCTCGGGCTCGTGCACGATCGAGATCGCCTCGTTCAACGAGTTCACCTCCTTTCTGGCCGACCCGGCGCTCTATGGCGGCTACGACCACGTCCTTTTCGACACCGCCCCGACGGGGCACACGGTGCGACTGCTCCAACTGCCCGGCTCGTGGACCGACTTCCTCCAAGCCGGCAAGGGCGATGCCTCGTGCTTGGGTCCGCTCGCGGGGCTCGACAAGCAGCGCGCGACGTATGCCGAAGCGGTCGCCGCCCTGAAGGACCCCACCCGCACGCGGCCGGTTCTGGTTGCACGCGCCCAGACCTCCTCGCTGCAGGAGATCGAGCGCACCTACGCCGAGCTCGGCCAGATCGGCATCCACGCCACCCACGTCGTCATCAACGGCCTGCTGCCACCTGAAGCCGGGAGCGAGCCCCTCGCCGGCGCCATACGCGAGCGGGAGAGCGCAGCGCTCGACGCGATGCCCGCCGGTGTCGCGGCACTGGCCCGCGACGTGATCGCGCTTCGACCCACCAACATGGTGGGCCTGCCAGCGCTGGTGTCCCTGTTCAGCGACGAGGCATTCGACGCGGCCGAGGGCGCGCGGGCCGCATCACTCGCCGTAGCCATCCCGGGGCCCTTGGTAGCGCTGGTTGACGAGATCGAGAAGGACAAGCACGGCCTGGTGCTGTGCATGGGCAAGGGCGGGGTCGGCAAGACCACGATTGCCGCTGCGATCGCCGTCGAACTCGCCCACCGCGGCCACGCGGTGCACCTGACCACGACCGACCCGGCGGCCCACCTGCAAGAAACCCTGCATGGCGCCGTCACTGGGCTGCGGGTCTCACGCATCGACCCCGCCGCGGCGACCCAGGACTACCGCGACCGGGTCATGGCCACCAAGGGAAAGAATCTCGACGAGGCGGGCCGTCGCAATCTCGCGGAGGATCTGCTCTCACCGTGCACCGAGGAGGTCGCGGTCTTCCAGCAGTTCTCCCGGGCCGTGCACGAGTCTCGCCACGAGTTCGTCATCGTCGACACCGCACCGACCGGACACACCCTGCTTCTGCTGGATGCCGCCGGCGCCTACCACCGCGACGTCGTGCGACAGATGGGCGAAACGATGGGGTACACGACCCCGCTGATGCGGCTGCAGGATCCGCGGCAGACCAAGACCGTGCTCGTCACCCTTGCGGAGCCGACCCCGGTGACCGAGGCCGAGGTCCTCCAAGACGATCTTGCGCGCGCGGGCATCCATCCTTGGGCGTGGGTCATCAACAACTCCCTGCTCGCCGCACGGCCAGAGTCACCGTTCCTGCGGGTGCGCGCCGACAACGAGGCTGCGCAGATCGCCCGCGTCGAGGCGCTCTCTGACCGGGTGGCGATCGTTCCCCTGATGTCCGAGGAGCCGGTCGGCGTGGAGCGGCTGCGGGCCATCCTCACCGACGAGGTGGTCCTGACCTAGGCGATCCAGGGGTAGTTCCACGAGCAGGTCTCTCCGCCGCGGAGGGCTGATCGGCGGGCTGGCGGAGTGATAGCTTCGCCCATTGTGGCCTCGTTGGAGGATCTAGTCACCGCTACTGCCCTGAGGGTGGGCTTCTCCGGGGTGGTCCGGATCGATCGACACGACGAAACCGTGCTCGCCCAGGCCTTCGGGCTCGCCGACCGCGCCTACGAGATCGCCAATACCGTCGACACACAGTTCGCAACGGCCAGCGCCACGAAGACCTTCACTGCCCTGACGGTGATGACGTTGGTGGCACAAGGGACGTTGGAGCTCTCCACCACCGCCCGCTCACTCCTCGGCGAGGATCTCCCCGAGGTCGCCGACGACGTCACCGTGGAGCACCTCCTGAGTCACCGCGCGGGCATTGGTGACTACCTCGACGAGAACGAGTTCGACGACATCACGTCGTACGCGATGAGCCTGCCGGTGCATCAGCTCGCCACTCCCGAGGAGTACCTCAAGGCTCTGTCCGGCCACCCGACGGTGTTTCCTGCCGGCGAGCGCTTCGCCTACAACAACAGCGGTTACGTCATCCTCGCGGTGCTTGCCGAGCGAGCCGCCGGCGTCGGCTACCACGAACTGGTACGCCGCTGCGTTCTGGACCCTGCCCACATGACCGACACCGCGTTCCTGCGCTCGGACGAGTTGCCCGCGACGGCCGCCCGCGGCTACCTCGGACGCGAGGGGCTGCGGAGCAACGTGCTCCACCTTCCCGTGGTCGGGGTGGGAGACGGCGGTGCCTACTCGACGGCCGCCGACTTGCATCGCCTTTGGCAGGCACTGCGCTCGGGGCAGATCGGTGCTCCGGACGCCCTCGCCACGATGACCACCCCCACCAGCGACCGGCCCGAGGAGTCTCGACGCTACGGGCTGGGCTTTCACCTACACGCGGCCGGCGATGCCGCATGGCTCGAGGGCTACGACGCAGGCGTCTCAGCCATCAGCTTGCACGATCCCGCTCAGCAGCTCACCTACACCGTGCTCTCCAACTGGAGCAACGGAGCCTGGCCCATGGTC
>JBAQXA010000068.1:0-1682 GCA_049299195.1 Nocardioides sp. | reverse complement strand
TGACGAGGTCGCCGCGGTTGCAGTGCTCCTGGCGTCAGAGGCCGGCGCCGGGATCACGGGATCGCTCATTTCCATCGACGGCGGCACGGCGCCGTACTGAGCAGGGGGAACACACATGGGAAAGCTCGATGGAAAGGTTGCGGCGATCACCGGCGGGACACGCTCGATCGGCCGGGCCATCGCCGAGGGGTTCGTGCGCGAGGGCGCCAAGGTCGTGGTCAACGGACGTGATCAGGCCAAGGGTGACGCGGCCGTGGCCGAGATGGGTGGTGGCGGCAACGTCGCGTTCTACCCCGGCGACGCCGCCAAGCAGTCCACCGCAGAAGGGATCGTCGACTTCGCCGTGGACCACTTCGGCCACCTCGACATCCTCGTGCTCAACTCCGGTGGCGTGATGCACACCGCCCCGGTCGCCCAGATGAGCGACGAGGAGTGGCAGCTGGAGATCGACTGGAACCTGAACCACGTGTTCTGGGGGATGCGACGAGCGCTGCAGCACATGATCCCGCGGGAGTCCGGGCGGATCCTGGTCACCTCGTCCGTCGAGGGCAAGCTCGGCAAGCCGGGCATCCCCGGGTACTCGGCGACCAAGCACGCCGTCAACGGGTTGGTGAAGGCCGCCGCCCAGGAGGTGGGCACGCTGGGGATCACCGTCAACTCGATCCTGCCGGGGTTGATCGAGACCGACATCGTCCGTGCCACCGGGCCGGAGTCCGCCGTGGCGATGGGTGTCGGGTCCTATGACAACCTCATCACGCTGTTCACCAAGGAGTCGGCGATCAAGCGCCCCAACAAGGTGGAGGAGGTCGCCGCCGTCGCCGTGCTGCTGGCGTCCGACGTGGCCAAGAACATCACCGGGTGCATGTTCCCGGTCGACGGCGGGACGATGCCGTACTGAACGCGCCGCAGGGCGCCCGATGATCGCCATCCTTGGCTGGATCGACGTCGATCCGGCGGTGCGCGACGCCGTCGTCGCCTCGACGGTCGAGCTGCAGATGGCGACGCGGGCAGACGAGCCTGGGTGCTTGGCCTACGTGATCGGTGCTGACCCCGGCGTCGCCGGGCGGATCCAGATCACCGAACTGTGGGCAGACGCCGCGTCGCTCGACGCCCACTTCCAGCACCCCAACTTCCGGGCGACGGGTGAGGCGATGCGCGCCGTACCCCGTCTCGGTGGCGGGTCGGCCAAGTACCGCATCGACGGCACCGATCAGGTCCGCGGTCCAGACGGCGTGGCCACCAGCGTGTTCCACACGACCTAGCCGGATCGATGTCCTGCTCGTACTCGCACACCGTCGCCGCTCGGGCGTTCGAGCCGACCGAGCAGTATGCCGCCCTGCGGGAGCGCTGCCCGGTTCACCACGAGGCCGACCATGAGCCGCCGTTCTACGTGCTGAGCCGGTTCGACGACGTCCTCGTGGTCCTCAAGGATCCGGTGGCGTGGTCCAACCGTCACGGCCCAGGCGTGTTCTACCAGGCCTCCGGTGTGCTCGGCACCACGGACAACCCGGACCACGCCCGTCATCGGAGGATCCTGCAGAGCTCGTTCACGCCGGCCGCGGTCGACAGGCTGCGTGCCGGGGTGCGGGCCATCGTCGACGGGATGCTCGACGATGTCCTCCCGCTGGGCCACGGCGACTTCGTCGAGCTGTTCGCCGCCCCGTTCCCGGCGCTGGTGATCG
>JBAQXA010000067.1:0-2365 GCA_049299195.1 Nocardioides sp. | reverse complement strand
GCCAAGCCGGCCGCCGCGCGCCCGACGACCACGCGGTTCATCCGGTTGGAGCCGGCGCCCAGGGCGCCGCGCAGCCCGGCGGTGCCGAACTCCAGCGTCCCGTCGAAGCGGTCGGCCAACTCGGCGGGGTCCGCACCGGCTTCGACCGACTCGATCAGCGCCGCTAGCTCGGCGCGGGTCTGCGGGTCGGGATCTTCTGCCAGCCAATGGCGGGCACGAGCCAACAAACTCTCCATGGGAGCGAGTCTGTCAGACCGAATTGGCAAGGCCCCGTCCCCGCCGACACCGAGCGTCAGAGCATCGTGGCGGTGGTCGACCGCACCGAGGCCGTGAAGGCGTTGAGCTTCGACGACGACTGCGTCAACAGCCAGTTGTAGCCCTGGTTGTTGTTGTAGAGGTTGTTGAAGTAGGAGACCGCGAAGAAGCGGTCCGTGCGCGCGGCGCCATAAGCCCACGAGTCGGTCCACCAGGGCGCCGCCTTGAGGAGGAAGTCGTCGCTGCAGGCGGTTTCGCCGATGCCAACCATCTTGTCGTTGTGCCCACGCACGTCGAGCCAGTCGAGCACCCGCGCGAGCCGGGTGCGATAGGTCTCGGTGGTCTTGTTCTGGTAGAGGTCGATGCCCATGAAGTGGCAGCGGGAGAGCACTGAGTCGCTCATCCACCACTCCGGCTTGTGCCGCTGGTTCTTCGGGTTCCAGGTCCACTCTCCGAGGATCGGAGCGGAGATGACGTTCTTGAGTGCGGTCTCGGCCTTCATCACATCGTGAATCCGGCACCAGGCCCGCACGAACTCGGCGGGCGGCGCGGCGTCGGTGTGGGGCTCGTGGTTGAACGTCACGACGACCGGCTTGGTGAAAGCCGCGTAGCGGCGGGCGCGCGCCCGGATGTCGGCGTCATACAGCCCGTCGCCGATCTGCTTCCAGGTGACGTCGGGGCTGCCCGGAGGCTTGAAGGAGATCCACGGGAGTCGGTTGGCCGCGTGGTCGGCGCGAATGGCGCTGTCTTCACCCGTGCCGCCGCCCCACTTGTGGAACGTGCGCCGCAGCCCGACCGGTCCGGTCTTGGCGGTGATCTCAAAACCGATGCCCGAGACGCCGAGGTAGATCTTGCCGGGCTTGTGGCCGACGAACTGCGGCACCGTGGTCACGGCCTGAGCCATTCCCACCGGATTGGTGTAGGCCACCACGGGGGCAGCGGCGGCGGCCGCGGCGGAGGTTTTGAGGAGCGAACGTCGGGTCAAAACAGTCATAAAAGCAGCAACCTTGCCAGTCGGAATCGAGGGCTCGATGGCCCATCTGGTTCCCGGAACCCTAGGCAATTAGCCCGAGATGACTAACCCCGAGATCCCCCATTTGGACGGATTTGGGGCCTTTTAACAAAGCCTTAACGTCCGGTTGCGAGCCCGTTGAAGAAGCCGCCCTGCGGTCTAGAGCGCGGGGATCACTCCGCCGAGCAGTTGCCCCATCCGTGCGGCCGCTGCACGGCCTGCCTCCAGGACCTCCTCGTGATTGAGGGGTGCGTCGCTGATTCCGGCGGCCAGGTTGGTGACCAGGGAGATCCCCAGCACTTCCAGGCCGGCTTCGCGGGCGGCGATCGCCTCGAGCGTCGTACTCATCCCGACGAGGTGGCCGCCGATGGCCGCGACCATGCCGATCTCGGCGGGGGTCTCATAGTGCGGTCCCGGGAACTGCACATAGACACCCTCATCGAGGGTCGGGTCGACCGCGCGACAGGCAGCGCGCAGCCGCGGGGAGTAGAGGTCGGTGAGGTCGACGAAGTGGGCGCCGACGATGGGTGAGCGGCCGGTGAGGTTGATGTGGTCGGAGATGAGCACGGCCTGCCCGGGCTGCCACGTGCGCTTCAGGCCGCCGCATCCGTTGGTGAGCACCATCGTGCGACACCCCGCGGCCGCGGCGGTGCGGACCGGGTGGACGACGGCCGCGACACCCTTGCCCTCGTAGTAGTGGGTGCGGGACAGGAAGACGAGCAGGTTCTTGTCGCCCGCCCGAACCGAGCGGATCTTGCCCGAGTGGCCGGCGACTGCGGCGGCAGAGAAGCCCGGCAGGTCGGTCGTGTTGATCTCCGCGGTCGCTTCGCCGAGCCCGTCGACGGCCGGCAACCAGCCTGAGCCGAGCACGAGCGCGGCATCGTGTCGGGCGACACCGGTGAGTTCGGCGAGGCGCTCAGCGGCCGCGGCGGCGAGGGCGGCGGACTCTTCTCGGGTGGGTTCGGTTGCCTGCGTCATGGAGGCGAGCCTAGTGCGCCGCGGGGGCGTTGGGGGGTTAGGAGCCGGTCGACCGGCACGGCCGCAGCCGCAGCGCCGTGACGTAATCGACGGGGGCGTCCGCTGCCTCCGCCGCGTCGG
>JBAQXA010000066.1:0-3258 GCA_049299195.1 Nocardioides sp. | reverse complement strand
TGGCCCGCACGCTTGGCGGCGTTGAGTTTCCGCCCGAGGGCGCACCCAACCGCGCGGAGCGCGAGCGCGCCGAGACGCTGCTGCCCGAAGCTCCCGTCGAGGCCGCGCACTGGTCGGTAGCGGTCATGGAGTTGGGCGCGCTGTTGTGCACGGCGTCCACTCCGCGGTGCGGCGTCTGCCCGGTGGCGGCTCAGTGTGCGTGGTTGGGCGCGGGGCAGCCTGCCTACGTGGGGCCACCCCGCAAGGTGCAGACCTACGCGGGCACGGACCGCCAATGCCGTGGCCGACTATTGGCCGTGGTGCGCGAAGCGGACGGGCCGGTCACGCGCGCCCGACTCGACCTCGCCTGGGCGGCAGACGAGCAACGGGTGCGGTGCCTGGAGAGCCTGGTTGCCGACGGCCTCCTGGTGCAGGCAGGCAAGCAGCACTACGCCCTGCCCTGAGCGCGCGGAATAACTGCCCGCTCGGCCCGGATTTGCCGGAATAAGTGCCCGCTCGCCGAAAGGGGTTATTCGGTTTCGGGGGCGGGGGTGCTGGGGTCGTCGTCGCCAGAAACCATTGACTCCAGCGCATCGGCGCTGACGTCGGCGGTCTCCAGGGGCGGTGAGTCCGGCAGCGCACTGACCTTCTGGCCCTCGAAGGTGAAGGTTGCCGTCGGGCCTTCGCCGTCGGTGCCGACCAAGACGATCTGGCCTGGGCCGACCTCGCCGTAGAGCATCTTCTCCGCCAGCACGTCCTCGATCTCGCGTTGCACCGTGCGACGCAGCGGCCGGGCGCCCAGCACCGGGTCGAAGCCCCGGACGGCCAGCAGGTTCTTGGCGGACTGGGTCAACTCGAGCTTCATGTCCCGATCCTTCAGGCGCAACTCGACCGAGGCGATCATGTTGTCGACCATCGAGACGATCTGCGCCTGGCTCAGCGGCGGGAAGACGATGATCTCATCGACACGGTTGAGGAATTCAGGACGGAAGTGCTGCTTGAGCTCCTCAGAAACCTTGGCCTTCATCCGGTCATAGCTGCCCTGAGTATCGCCGGCTTGGTTGAAGCCGAGATTGATCCCCTTGGCGATATCGCGGGTGCCGAGGTTGGTGGTCATGATGATGACGCAGTTCTTGAAATCGACGACACGACCCTGGGAGTCGGTCAATCGGCCCTCTTCGAGAATCTGCAGGAGGCTGTTGAAGATGTCAGGGTGAGCCTTTTCGACCTCGTCGAAGAGCACCACCGAGAACGGCTTGCGGCGCACCTTCTCGGTGAGCTGCCCGCCCTCTTCATATCCGACGTAGCCGGGAGGTGATCCGAAGAGCCGCGAGACCGTATGACGCTCACCGAACTCGCTCATGTCGAGTTGGATCAGCGCGTCTTCGTTGCCGAAGAGGAATTCGGCCAGCGTCTTGGAGAGCCACGTCTTGCCGACACCCGAAGGCCCGGCGAAGATGAATGAACCACCCGGTCGCTTGGGGTCCTTCAACCCGGCACGCGTGCGGCGAATGGCGCGAGAAAGCGCCTTGACGGCTTCTTCTTGGCCGATGACCCGCTTGTGGAGTTCGTCCTCCATCTTGAGCAGGCGGCTGGACTCTTCTTCACTCAGCTTGACGATCGGAATGCCGGTCGCGACGGCCAGCACCTCGGCGATCAGCTCCTCATCGACCTCGGCGACAACGTCCATGTCACCCGCACGCCAGGCGCGCTCGCGCTCGCTCTTGGCGGCGGTGAGCTGCTTCTCCTCATCGCGCAGTCGCGCAGCGGCCTCAAAGTCCTGGCCGTCGATGGCGGCCTCCTTGCGCTGGCGGACGTCGGCGATCTTCTCGTCGTACTCGCGCAGGTCGGCGGGAGCGGTCATCCGGCGAATCCGGAGCCGCGAGCCGGCCTCGTCGATCAGATCGATGGCCTTGTCCGGCAGGAAGCGGTCGGAGATGTAGCGGTCGGCGAGGGTCACCGCGGACACCAGCGCCTCATCAGTGATCGTGACCCGGTGGTGGGCTTCGTAGCGATCGCGCAGGCCCTTGAGCATCTCGATGGTGTGGGCGAGCGTCGGCTCGGGCACCTGGATGGGCTGGAAGCGCCGCTCGAGGGCGGCGTCCTTCTCGAGGTACTTGCGGTACTCGTCGAGGGTCGTCGCACCGATGGTCTGGAGCTCACCGCGAGCGAGCATCGGCTTGAGGATGCTGGCCGCGTCGATGGCGCCCTCGGCGGCACCGGCTCCGACGAGGGTGTGGATCTCGTCGATGAACAGCACGATGTCGCCGCGCGTCTTGATCTCCTTGAGGACCTTCTTGAGGCGCTCTTCGAAGTCACCGCGGTAGCGCGAGCCAGCGACGAGGGCGCCCAGGTCGAGGGTGTAGATGTGCTTGTCCTTGAGCGTCTCGGGCACATGTCCCTTGACGATGTCTTGGGCCAAGCCCTCCACGATCGTGGTCTTGCCGACACCCGGCTCGCCGATCAACACGGGGTTGTTCTTGGTGCGGCGCGACAGGATCTGCATGACCCGCTCGATCTCGGTCTCGCGGCCGATCACCGGATCGAGCTTGCCTTCGCGGGCCGCCTGGGTGAGGTTGCGACCGAACTGGTCGAGCACCATCGAGGAGTTGGGGGCATCGCCGCCGCTGCCACCGGTCTGGGCGCCGGCGGTCGCAGCTTCCTTGCCCTGGAAGCCGGAGAGCAGCTGGATCACTTGCTGGCGCACTCGGTTGAGGTCGGCGCCGAGCTTCTGCAGCACCTGCGCGGCCACGCCTTCGCCCTCGCGGATCAGGCCCAGCAGGATGTGCTCGGTGCCGATGTAGGAGTGGCCGAGCTGGAGCGCCTCTCGCAAGGAGAGCTCGAGGACCTTCTTGGCGCGCGGCGTGAAGGGGATGTGGCCGCTCGGGGCCTGCTGGCCCTGACCGATGATCTCCTCGACCTGTGCGCGCACAGCCTCCAAGGAGATATCGAGCGCCTCCAGCGCCTTGGCAGCGACTCCCTCGCCCTCATGGATCAGGCCGAGGAGGATGTGCTCGGTGCCGATGTAGTTGTGCGACAACATGCGGGCCTCTTCTTGGGCCAGCACGACCACACGACGCGCCCTGTCGGTAAACCGCTCGAACATCGCCTTTGTCTCCCTCACGTACGTCGATCAGCGGGCGCGGACCGCCCAGCCGACCGGTTGAGTCTGGCAGCAAGCCTACGGGGTGCTCCTAGGCTGCGCACCGGGTTGTCCGGCCCACTCGCATAGGAACACTGCAGCTTGCTCGATCGAGAGACGGCAACGGTCGTGTCGGT
>JBAQXA010000065.1:0-3134 GCA_049299195.1 Nocardioides sp. | reverse complement strand
TTCCCGCCCGACGACTTCCCGCTCTACTTCTACCGGGAGCCCATCGCGCCGGACCTGCTGCTCGACGAGGCTGCCTTGGACCTCGCCGCCGTCGCCGAAGCGCGCATCTTTTGGGCGACGGCGACCGGTCTGTCGCGCGCGCCGAGCGCGGTCGCCCATCGGGCCGCCTGGCAGACCCGTGGCCGCCGGGCCCACACGATTCTGGATCTCGACTACCGGCCAATGTTCTGGCCGTCGCCCGAAGCGGCGACCGCTGCGGTCGCCGGAGCCTTGGAGGAAGTGACTGTCGCGGTCGGGAACCTCGCCGAATGCGCCATTGCCGTCGGTGAGGCCGAACCCGAGCGCGCCGCCGATGCGCTGCTCGACCGTGGGCTGGAACTGGCCGTGGTGAAGCAGGGCCCGCACGGCGTGTTGGCCAAGACGCGATCCGAACGGGTCGAGGTGTCACCGTGCCGAGTCCCGGTGGTCAACGGGCTGGGCGCCGGGGACGGTTTCGGTGGTGCCCTCTGCCACGGGCTCCTGCAGGACTGGCCGCTAGCGCGCACGGTGGCATTCGCCAACGCGGCGGGCGCCCTGGTCGCTGGCCGCCGGGAATGCGCCCCGGCGATGCCGACGACTGCTGAAGTCGACGACCTTCTGGGTCGACTGGGCTGACCAATACGCGTCGGTCGGTGAGAATGGGGTCTATGACGCCAAACGAGTGGTTCCGCCCGTGCGGCTCGCTCACGCACGAGGGGTGGGAGACAGCCGTCGGGTGGGACGGCGCCGCCGATTCCCGCTGGCGGCACACCGGCTTGCGCGTCGGAGAACTGGGCTGCGGAGAACTGGGCTGCGGAGAACTGGGCTGCGGTGGCGAACTGACACTCCCCGCGGGCGACGTCGAACGCGTCGTGGTGCCGCTCGCCGGAAGGTTTCACGTCGAACATTGCGGGCCGGCGGGTCGGCCCACGGTCACGCGGCTCACCGGGCGCGCGGGGGTGTTCGCGGGCCGCACCGATGTGCTCTACTTGGGTGCGGGCAGCGCCGCCACCCTCACCGGAGTCGGTCGGGTGGCGGTCGCCGAAGCGCCGACGTCGACGCCGAAACCGGCCGTGTACCTGCGGGCCGAGCAGGTTCCTGTTGAGATCCGTGGCGCGGGCCGGGCCACTCGCCAGGTGCACAACTTTGGCGTCCCGGGCGTGCTGGACGCCGACCGGCTGATCGTCTGCGAGGTGATCACACCCGCAGGCAACTGGTCGTCATACCCGGCGCATAAGCATGATGTATCCATCCCCGGACACGAGACCCGCCTGGAGGAGATCTACTACTTCGAGGCCGCCGTGGCGAGGGAATTCGCCAGCGCCGCACCGAGTTTCGGGCAGGCTAATGCGTTCGGTGCATTCGTCACCTCATCCTCGCCCGCTGGGGAGATCGACACGCATGTCACGGTCCGCACCGGCGACGTCGCACTGGTGCCGTATGGCTACCACGGGCCGGCCTCGGCGCCGCCCGAGTACGACCTCTATTACCTCAACGTGATGGCTGGGCCGGACGCCGAACGCGCCTGGCTGATCAGCGACCATCCGGAGCAGACCTGGGTGCGGCAGACCTGGCCGACGCAGGCGCCTGATTCGCGCTTGCCATACCAGGCGGCGCCGTGAAGCCCGAGCCCACGACCCGGATGACCGTCGGGCAGGCGCTGGTCGCCTTCCTCGCCCAGCAGTGGACGCTCGACGGCGCGCTCGCCCAGCGGACGGTGCCCGGCGTATTCGGGATCTTCGGGCACGGCAACCTCGCTGGTCTCGGGCAGGCGTTGCACCACGTTGCTGGCGAGGACCCTGAACGGCTGCCGTATCTGCGGGCCCGCAACGAGCAGGCCATGGTGCACCAGGCCGTCGGCTATGCGCGGGCGCAGCGCCGCCGGGCCACCTACGCGGTGACCACGTCGGTCGGGCCAGGCACAGCCAATCTGGTGACCGGTGCGGCACTGGCGACCGCCAACCGGCTGCCGGTGCTACTAGTGGTCTCCGATACCTTCTCCACCCGCGTCGCCGATCCGGTGCTGCAGCAACTGGAACACCCGCACGATCCGGCGCGGCAGGTCTGTGAGGCCCTCCGCCCGGTGTCCCGCTTCTATGCGCGAGTCGAGCGAGGCGAGCAGTTGTTCTCCATCGCGCTGGCAGCCCTGCGGGTCCTCACCGATCCGGCGGAGACCGGTGCGGTGACTATCGTGTTGCCCGAGGACGTCCAGGCCGAGGCGATCGACGTTCCGTCAGACTTCCTCGCGCAACGGCGCTGGCATCTCTACCGGCCTCCGCCGGACCCCGCCGCGCTGGCTCGGGCGGTGACCGCGATCCGGGCAGCCAACCGGCCACTGCTGATCGCCGGCGGCGGCGTCTTCTACGCGGGTGCCGAGGCGGCTGTGCGCGCCCTTGCCGAGCTGACTGGAATCCCGGTGGCAACGACGCAAGCGGGCGGTGGCGTGCTGCCGCCCGACCATCCACAGCACCTCGGCGGAATTGGTGTCACCGGTGGCACTGCCGCCAATTCGGTTGCGCGGCAAGCAGACCTGATCATCGGGGTGGGCACTCGTTACGGAGACTTCACCACGGCGAGCAACAGTCTTTTCGCTCACCCCGATGTCGCCTTCGTCAACCTGAACATCGCTGCCTTCGACGCCGCTAAACGCACGCAATTGCCGGTGATCTGCGATGCGCGCGCCGGACTGGATGGCCTGCGTGTGGAGCTGGCTGGCCTCCGGGTGGATCCCGCATACGCGGCGGAGGTGACCGCGGCCAAGCGTGCCTGGGACGACGTCGTCGATCAAGCACTCCAGCCCACCGGGCGAGACGTGCCCGGGCAGCCGGAGATCCTGGGTGCGATCGCTGGCGCGCTCGGTCCGCGCGATGCGATCGTGGCCGCTGCCGGATCGCTGCCCGGCGACCTGCAGAAACTGTGGCGACCAGCCGAGGCGCTCGGCTATCACGTGGAGTACGGCTTCTCGTGCATGGGCTACGAGATTGCCGGCGGTCTTGGGTATCAGCGCGGGCTACGGGCGTTGGGCGACGACCGCGAGGTCGTCGTGCTGGTGGGTGACGGCTCCTACCTGATGCTGCACACCGAACTGGCCACCGCAGCCGCTGACGGGATCCGGC
>JBAQXA010000064.1:0-2368 GCA_049299195.1 Nocardioides sp. | reverse complement strand
CGCCACCGCCCTGCCGGCAGGTCGACGTCGGCTTCCTCGCGCTCGATCCCGGGGCGGAATGTCGCGGTCAAGCGCGTAGCGACAACGACAACGTCCTCCCTCCCGCCGGCTCGGCCGCGGGCAAAGGCTACGACATGCCGGGCGCGTGCACCGCGGACGGTGACCTCGCGGTAGGCGCCGGTGGCCCCGAATGCGGCGGGGTGCCGTCGCCGGACGGCGAGGGCCTCGCTGATCTGCCGGAATTTGGGGTGGTTGGGGCTCTGCGTGTAATCAACCGGTCGTCGGTTGTCAGGGTCGGTCAGTGCGGCGTTCCACCATTGGGCGCCCTGGTAGAGATCGCCGACGCCGGAGCCGAGGAGTGAGATAGTCGTCCGCGACAGGGCCTCGTCGCGACCGATTGGGCGGATCAGTGCGACAAACTCGGTGATCAACGCCGCGGGCAGGCCGGTGAGCAGGGCGGAGAGCCACTCCTGCGTCTCGCGTTCGGCTTCCTCGTTGATCTCCGACCACGAACTGATCAGGGCGGCCTCGCGCATGGCCTTGGCCGTGTAGGCGCGGAGGCGCTCGCGGAGATCGTCGTCGGGCAGTCGCTCATCGGGCCACACGCCGATCAGGTTCTGCAGGAGCAAGTAGGCGGTGCGCGGATGTGGCGGTGGACTGTCGCGCCACAGCTGTCGGACCAGCAGGTTCCATCGCTGCGGTACCTGCGCGATCACCGCGATGCGGGACCGGACGTCGGCGCTGCGCTTGGTGTCGTGCGTGGAGAGTGCGTTGAGCGCGAGCGGCTCACGGCGGGCCCGGCGCTGACTGATTTCGTGGAACTCGGTGCGCGAGCCCGACGGGTGAATGGGATTGCAGCCGAGCTCCTGCGTCGACACGAGGCGAGCGGTCCGGTGAAAGCCGATGTCCTCGATCGCCTTGGCTCCGATGACGGCGCTCAGTTCGCTCACGCGGAAGGCCGCCTCCGGATATTCGTCGGGTGCGAGGAGAACCGCGGTGAGCGAGTCAAAGCCCGCGGTGGCCGACGGGTGTGCGGAGCGCGCCGATTCGATTGTCTCGAGGACCTCCGCGGCCAGCGCTGGATAGTCGGGGCGGCTGACTGTGACATGGGAGACAAAGGCGACGATTGCCTGTTGAACGAGGTGCGTTGGGACCGATTCGGCGGCCGCGCTGACGGCCTCGGTGGCCCACCGGAGACGGGAGGGGAAGACGCCGCGGGCGGTGTCCTCGCGCAGGGCTCGGGCTGCTTCGCGCAGTTGCTCGCCGTCCCCGGAGATCCCGGTGATCCACTTGTAGATCTCGTCGAGCTCGATGACGCCGGGCGGCGCGGTAAAGAGGGCCTCAATGCGTTGCAGCTGGTCATAGCCGGTCGTGCCGTCGATGGGCAGGGTCTGATCGAGCGGCTCGCCGATGCCGAGGCCCTTCTCCGCGTAGATCAAGCGGTGGGGCCCGACAAGCTCGCGCAGGGCGGTCAAATAGGCGACGGGCAGGCGCAGGCCGTCGACGTGATCCACCCGCACGCCGTCGAGAAGGTCCTCGGCGACCATGTCGCGCAGCCAGTCATGAGTCGCAGCGAAGACATCGGGCAGATCGACCCGCAGGGCTGCCAACTCGCCGATATCCAGGAAGGGGCGGTAGCCGTTGAATGGAGTGTGCGGTCGGATGAGGCGGTAGTGCTGCCGACGGAGAACCTCGCGGGGATCGTCGCCGGGATTCGCTGTGCCCGGAGCGGTCGGGAGTATCCATTCGTGCAGGCGCAGGTTGCCGTCGTCGTCTAATTCCAGCAGGTCAAGGTCGGCAGGCGAGCCGAGATAGGGCAGGCCGAGGACGTTGTCGGCGCCGTCGATGGTTGCCGGGTGCAAGTCAAAGTAGTGCGCATACTCCGATTGCGTCCCGTGTCGCAGAACATCGGCCCACCACGGATTGAGATCGGGCCGGGCAACGCCGAGGTGGTTGGGGACGACGTCGACGATGATGCCGATGCCCACCGCGCGAGCGTGCGCTCGGAGGAGGCGATAGCCGTCGAGTCCACCGAGTGCGGGGGAGATCTGCGCGGGTGGGCGCCAGTCGTAGCCGTGGGTGGAGCCGGGCATCGCAGCCAGAATTGGCGAGAGGTAGAGGTGCGAAATTCCCAGCTCAACGAGGTTATCCAGAATGCCAACCACTTCGGCGAAGGCGAAGTCCGGGGTCAACTGCACCCGGTAGGTCGCTATCGGCTCGCGCGGGATGGCAGTCACTCTCCGAGCGTACCGGTCGGTCACGGTGCGCCGGCGGACCGCCGAGCTCCCGCCCGGGCGGCGCGTGCGCCGTCCCGGATTACTGAAGCGCGGCGCGCGCGCCGTCCAAGATCACCGCGATGGCCTCGGTG
>JBAQXA010000063.1:0-2398 GCA_049299195.1 Nocardioides sp. | reverse complement strand
CCAACTGATGGAGTGGTGGCGCGCAGGCGAGAGCGTCGGGCTCGGGACCGTGGTCGCGACGTTTCGCTCGGCCCCGCGACCGGCCGGCGCGTCGATGATCGTCGGCCCAGACGGCTCGGCGGTCGGGTCGGTGTCGGGCGGATGCGTCGAGGGCGCGGTCTATGAGCTCGGCCAGCGGGTGGTCACCGACGGTCGGCCGGAGCTGGCGCGCTACGGCGTCTCCGACGACGACGCGTTCGCCGTGGGGCTGACCTGCGGGGGCATCCTGGATGTGTATGTCGAGAAGGTTGACCAGGCGACCTTCCCCGAGTTGGAGCAGATCGCCGGCCAGATCGAACGCGGCGAGCCGGTCGCCGTCGCGACCGTGGTCGATCACCCCGACGCGACGTGGGTCGGACGGCGCGCGTTGATCAGCCCCGACGGTCAGCTCTCGACGTCGCTCGGCAGCGCGCGCGTCGACGACGCCGTGCGAGACGACGCCCTCGGGCTGCTCGCCTCGGGCCACTCGGCGACGTTGACCTACGGCCCCGACGGCGAACGCCGCGGGGAGGGGATGCGGGTCTTCGTCTGGGCCTTCGCGCCGCCGCCGCGGATGCTGGTCTTCGGGGCGATCGACTTCGCCGCCGCGGTGGCCAAGATGGGGGAGTTCCTCGGCTACCGCGTCAGCGTGTGCGACGCCCGACCGGTCTTCGCGACCGCGACCCGCTTCCCGGCGGCCGATGAGGTCATCGTCGACTGGCCGCACCGCTATCTCGCGGCGGAGGCAAAGGCCGGGCGCATCGACGGGCGCACCGTGATCTGCGTGCTCACCCACGATCCGAAGTTCGACGTCCCGTTGCTCGAGGTCGCGCTGCGGCTCGACGGCGCGCTGCGCCCGGCGTACGTCGGCGCGATGGGCTCGCGGCGTACGCACGAGGATCGACTGGCTCGGCTGCGCGAACGCGGCCTGACCGAGGCCGAGCTCGGCCGCTTCGCCTCGCCCATCGGCCTCGATCTCGGCGCGCGCACACCGGAGGAGACCGCCGTGTCGATCGCCGCCGAGATCATCGCGCTGCAGTGGGGTGGCTCCGGTGGGCGACTCACGGGCCTGGGCGGGCGGATCCACGGGTAGGCGGCCGGCAGTTCGGCGAGCGGGCAATTATTCCGGCTGCAGGGCGGTGAGCGGGCAGCTATTCCTGGGGTGCGCGGGCTCTGGGAGCCTCGACCGAGTGGGCGGTGAGCGGTTACGTTGGCGGCCTCGGGACGACTCCGGAGCCATGAACAGGAGGCGTCGTGGCGATTGACCGAAGGCTGCAGGAGCGGCGGGTCGATGCTGTGCGCGCCTGGACGACGTTTGTGGAGCACGGTCAGCTGGCCGAGGACGCCGTACGTCGGGAGATCCGGGCGAGCTGGGAACGCACCGACGGCACCCTGTCGCCGCATGTCCCCGAAGCGCCGCTGTCTGACGAGAGCGACACGCGCTCGGCCTGGCGGGGGTCGCCGCTGCAGATCGCGGTGGAGCGCGTCGAGGCCGATCTGCGGCGTACCGCGGAGGACGGCGACCTCGTCATCGCGGTTACTGATCCGGAGACACGGATCCTGTGGACCTATGGCGGTCGGGTGATGCGCCGCAAGGCCGAAACCGTCAACTTTGTTGCCGGAGGGCGCTGGGACGAGCAGTCGGTGGGCGTCAACGCGCTCAACCTGGCGCTGCAGACCGACCAGCCCGCGATGGTCTTCTCGGCCGAGCACTATGCCCCGATCGTGCACGACTGGGTGTGCTGGGCCGCTCCGGTGCACGACCCGGTTTCGGGCGTGCAACTGGGCGTCATCGACCTGTCGACGACGTGGGACCGCACGCACCCGATCGGGCTGGCCACCGCTCGCGTGATGGCGCGCTTGATCGAAACCGCGCTGCCGACGGCCGCTGACCGCGGCGGTCCGGCATACCCGGCCGGGGTCGGGCAGGGGTTGGAGCTGACGTTGCTCGGGCGTGCCGAGGCATGCCTCGACGGGCAACGGCTGCTGCTCAACCGTCGGCAGACCGAGATCGTGGCGCTGCTGGCGCTGCACCCCAATGGTTTGTCTCTCGAACACCTCCATTCGCTGTTGTATGGCGACCAGGCCGTGACGCTGTCGACGCTGAAGGCAGAGGTGTCTCATCTGCGCAGTGCACTCGGTGGCCGGCTGGCGTCACGTCCTTATCGGCTGATGCTGCCAGTCGCCACCGACGTACAAGAGGTGCTGCGGTTGCTGCGGGCCGGCGACGTGCGGGCGGCCGCGCAGGCGTATGGCGGTGACCTGCTGCCGGGCACGAACTCGCCGGCGTTGACCGAGCTCGCGGGCTATGTCGCGGTGGCCGTGCGGGAGGCGCTGCTCGGCGCGCCGGATCCGGAGGCGGTGCTGCGCTATAGCGAGT
>JBAQXA010000062.1:0-2351 GCA_049299195.1 Nocardioides sp. | reverse complement strand
CGTCGACCGGACTGGTCGCTTCAATCTGACCAAGGTCTGGCACGGAGACCTGGTGGCAGAAGGGACCGGCGTGATGCTGTCGGCCGGTGATCCCGCGACCGGGCGGGCCGGCTACGTGGCGCTGGAGAGCGTGGAGGGCACCCTCCACGGAAGGGCTGGCGGCTTCTGCTTCGTCCAGCTCGGCCTCATGGCTGGCGAGGAGCCCACCCTGACGTACGCGGTCGTGCCGGGCTCCGGGCACGGCGACCTTGCCGGCATCACCGGCGAGCTTCGCTTGGACGTGGACGAGTCGGGAGCGCATCGCTACTCCCTCAGCTACGACCTCTAGTTCGCCCCGACCTGGTCGCTCAACCGATCGTGACCTGCGCCGCCGGGCTGAGCGCAGCGCACCTTCGACATGGCCGAAACCCAGTCCGCCGATGTCGGACCCGGCGAAGAGGATCGGGGAGTCTTCTTCGTGGAACGCGCGCTTGGCGGAGGTCATGATGCCGGGCGGGAACGAGGCGACGTACGCGCCACCGGTGAGCGGATCGGCGCCCCAGTCGTAGTCGAACCCGACTTGGCTCATGATCGCGGGGCGGTGAGTAGCGCAGTCCGTTGACCTGCAGGGATGTCTCCGCGGAGGGCCAGATTTGCGCACTAGCGGGGTTCCGTAGGCTGCCGGTTCGTGGCGTATGTGCGGACGGTGAAGACCTCGTCGGGGGCGACCGCGGTCCAGATCGTGCACTCCTCGACCCGCGGATCGCGCAAGATCGAGCACCTCGGCTCGGCCCACTCCGACCTGGAGGTCGAGGCGCTGAAGATCGCCGCCGCGCGGCGGTTGGCCGGCGATCAAGACGAGCTCGACTTGGGGATCGAGGTCCCGGCCGAGGTCGCGGCGACCCGGCCCGAGCCGCTGCCGATCGTGGGTTCGCGGATGGGGCATCTGTGGGATGCGCTGAGCCGTGCCTACGACGCGCTCGGGTTCGACGAGGCGGCTGGTGGCGACGAGGTGTTTCGGCAGCTGGTGCTGGCCCGGATCATCGAGCCGACCAGCAAGCTCGACAGCCTCCGGGTGCTGGAGGAGGTCGGCATCGCCTCGGCTTCCTACCCGACGATGAAGCGTCGGCTTCCGGTGTATGCCACCAACTCGTGGCGCCGGGGCCTGGCCGCAGCGTGTGCCAAGCGCGCGGCGCTCGGGCCAGCCAGTCTGGTCCTCTACGACGTCACCACGCTCTACTTCGAGACCGACAAGGCCGACGGGTTCCGCGAGTCGGGGTTCTCCAAGGAACGACGTCTCGAACCACAGATCACTGTTGGCCTGTTGACCGACGCCGCCGGGTTCCCGTTGATGGTCGAGGCGTTCGAGGGCAACAAGGCCGAGACGTTGACGATGCTGCCCACCATCAGGTCGTTCATGAAGGCCCACGAGTTGGCCGACGTCACGATCGTCGCTGACGCCGGGATGGTGTCCGAGGCCAACCGGGAAGCCATCGAAGACGAGGGTCTGTCCTACATCATCGGAGCCCGGATCCCCGAGGTGCCCTACTGCATCGCGCAGTGGCGCCGAGAGCATTCCGACGGCGAGGCCGCGGTCCCGCAGGACCAACAGGTATTCACCGCCCCGTGGCCGGCTGCGGGCGCGAAGAAGGCACAAGGGCGGCGGGACAGGGTGACCTACTACCAGTACCGCCACGACCGCGCGCGCCGCACGCTGCGCGGGATCGACGAGCAGGTCGGCAAAGCCGAGAAGGCCGTCGCAGGCAAGACCGCGGTCAAGCGGAACCGGTTCGTGAAGCTCAGTGGCGGCACCAAGACCGTCAACCGGGACCTGGAAGCCAAGTCCCGTGCGCTGGCTGGGTTCAAGGCATACATCACTAACATGGTCGACCCCGACCCGGACACCGTGATCGGCGCCTACCACCAGCTATGGCGCATCGAGGCGTCCTTCCGGATGTCCAAGCACGACCTGCAAGCAAGGCCGATCTACCACCACAAGCGCGAGTCCATCGAGGCCCACCTGTCGGTCGTGTTCGCCGCGCTCGCGATCACCCGACTCATCGAGGACCGCACCGGCTGGACGATCAAGAAGTTCGTCCGCACCACCCGCCGCTACCGCACCGTGCAGATCCGCGCCGGCAACCAAGTACTCACCGCCGAGGACCCCCTATCGCCCGACCTCCGCGATGCCCTAGCGCTCATCAACTGAGCAGCATCAGGTGCGCACTAGCGTGAGCCAACTCGGGTCAAATTGCCCGGCCAGCAGGCAAAACTTCCCGGGCTAAGCGCCAAGATTGCCCGCTCAGTGGGGCGTGTGGGACTCATGGGGAAGCGGAAGGGCGGTATGCCGAGTGGTCACCGCAGCCGAGCAC